>DATIAR010000102.1:0-3508 GCA_035457865.1 Nitrosopumilaceae archaeon | reverse complement strand
GATGATGTTTCTTTATGTATTCAAATAATACATCAGGTCTTTCAATTCTGTAATACTTCATCAAACTTTCTATGTTTTTGTCATCAAAAATATCATAGCCATTTTTTTCATTTTTAGTTGTCACTGAATCTTTAGATTTTTTTATCTTCACTATGATTATTTTGTTTTCATCCTTCATAAAGTTATTTGTTTTGTTCAAATTTTAGAAACATTATCAGGATTTTTCCATTGAAAAATCAGGTTAACTCCTTAATCATAGACTCCATATCCTTTTTTGTCAATCCTATTTCTTTTTTGGCATCACGCCGGGCCAGAATGTTTCCATTCTGAAACGCAATCATGGTTGGAACAGCTTGTATGTTAAACCTGTCCCAAAGCGGATTTTCATCTTCATTTACAAGTGCTGCTTTTTTCTGGATGACATCTGAATTGATTTCTTCAAAGGTTGGTTTAAAATTTGCACAATAAGGACACCAATCTGCATAAAATAACACAAGTGTCTTTTTGCTGCTGCTCAATACTTTGGAATCAAATTCTTCTGGCAAGACGTGTTCCATGGTATGATGATGATTTAGAAAATATTTAGAGATAGTGATATTTTATTGATTTGGATTGTATCTTAAAAACGCACCAATCTTGCCAATGCTTGAAAGCATTGCACCGTGTTCAGTAACGCCTGATATTACTTCGATTTTTGCTCCAGTTTCACCTGCAATCAAAGAAAGATAATCAACAATATCGCGCTCTGTTGATTCTGAATCCATGCTTTTACAATTCGGACATGGTAATCTTAGCAGCTCCTGAATTCTCTGAATCACTTTGGGTCTTTCTAAAATTTCAGTTTGAACATTTTGGCATCGCTTGCATGTGATATCTATTTTTCTAAGATTCGTATCATCAGTAATCAAGATCGTATCTACTACATTTCTTTTCAAAAGTTCGATGACGTCTTTTAATCCATAAGTTGCCATGCCTCGAGAATTATTTATATCATTGAAGAGTTTCTCGACTAGTTTTTTTTCTTCAACCATTCTATAATCTGATAAAACTTCTTGTGCTCTTGCAAAAGCTTCACGTACACCCTCAGAACCAGCATATGATGTATCCAAAGTGGCAATTATCATATTTTGTAGTCTGTATTCAAGATATTCTTCTTTTATGAAATTCTCTTTTGTTGGACCAGGTCCTGATACGACAAGTCCCTTGATTGGATAAATATCAATAAAATATTCACGTGTTGTATGCGCAACTCTGTGGTAATACTCGCCAAGCTCCATCTCTCTTAATCTCTCAAATCTTCTTGCAGACTGTCCTCCCTGTCTGTGCTTTCCTGCTACTCCTGATGAGGTTTCAGATAACACCTCAAGCTTGTCTCCATGTAAAAGACCCCATCCAGCATCTTTTGCGTCAATAGCTAAAAATCCAATTAGATTATCGTCTTTTAGCATATCTTTTAGTAAATCTACGTGAAAATGATCGTCACATCTGTACAGAAACGTCTGAAGCTCTTTTGGAGGTTCGAGTTCATACATTTTGATTACTTCGCTTCCTATTGGCCCGCCACCTTCTGGTGGCAATGCGCCACAAAAAATAACCAGCCCTTTGTCTGGAGGTTTTTTGTATAATTTCAATCTCTGAATCACACGAGAAAGTGCATCCACTACATGAGTTCGTGTAAGATCAGACTTGATGTTATCTGCCGTTCCTTGTTCATTGCGTAAAGCGTTAATCACTTCATGTAGTGCCTTTTTTGGTGGCACATAAAGTGAGATAAGCTCAGTGCCACGTCCTGACTTATCAGAAAGATCCTCTAGGGTCTTTCTTAATTTGTACAGTTTTACAGAATCTTGTTTCTCAATTGTCGGTTTGACCATGATTTGACCCTCCTAGTTCAGAATATTAAGTTTGGTTAGATTTGGAGTTTGGAAATTTTTGATTACAATAGATCTTTGATTTTGTGTGGGTTGAGCGTTAATTGATGACATGCTTTCTAATTTTTGGTTTCTTTAATCACTTTGAGAATATCTTCTATTATCTTTGCATAATTAGCATTTGTGTCGGCACTAATCAAAATAAGATCTTTTTCAAATGGAATTGTAAATCGCATCACCTTCTCATATTTTGTCATAGAAAATTCTTCTTTCCCAATTTTATATTCTAGGTGTTCACGGGTCTCATGTCTGAGTTTTGCATAATATACAGACATTTTTACCTGATCTTCAGTAAGCATGCTTGTGGTGTTTGGACGCATTCGGCTAGAAACCATCTCACCATTATACGTATACACACCAACAAAACGAATGGTTTCATCAATCTTCATAATCTTATCACAAATTATTTCATAAATCACAAAAATTTCTCTAAATGACGTCTCTTATCTCCTTTTGCATCCTTGAATTAATACAATAAATTGTGTTCTAGTGCATTAAGTTGAATCAAGAACTTGTCTGAAAACAGAAAGTGGTTGATTTCCTTCTATCTTTACTATCTTTTCGTTACTGAATATTAAAAATGACGGCGTTGCCTTGATTCCAATGTTAATGCCAAACTTTTCGTTGTCTAAAACTTTTTGTTTGTATTTTTTATCATCAAGACATTTGTTAAATTGATTTACATCAAGATTTACTGTTTTGGCAAATTTCTCAAGGGAATTTCTATGTACCCACCCAGTATTTTCACCTGCCCAATTCTTGTAAATTTCATCATGATATTCCCAATATTTTCCTTGATCATTTGCACAGTATGATGCTTCGGCGGCAAGAACAGAATTAGGACCATTTAGTGGAAAATCCCTGAACACAAAATTGGCCTTTCCCGTGGTTACATATTCTTCAATTATGATATCTTTACTAGATTGATGAAACTTGTAACAAAAAGTACACTGATAGTCTCCCCACTCTAATATGGTAATTTTTGCATCAGAGTTTCCAATGAGAGGAGAACCGTTTTGCATTAATGTTTGTGTAGTTATTTTTTCTTGCTTGTCTTCATTTGGAATTTGTAAATAGTATGCTACGACTATGGCAATAATGACTGGAATTGCAAGAAGATAGTATTTTTTCACATATGCGGTGCATTTTGAATTGAATATTAAGATTGTTAAAATTCAATTATGAGTTAGATTATCATATTGTTCTTGCGCAGTTTAATCACAACACTACAAAGAGTGGTTTCAAGAAGAGGTTCAAGTAAAGTATTATCATTTAGTGCTCCGCATGTCTTCAAGGCTCTACAACTATTATACAAAGATCCATACGTGAGCCGAACTTCTTTTTGTAATGAACTTCACATGGGTGAGGGGGCTGTAAAAACCCTGATTCTGCACCTAAAAAAGGAGGGTTTGGCAGATTCAACGCGTTCTGGTACCTTTCTTACAAAAAAAGGACAAAAATTTGTAGATGAACTTTTGAAGATATTGCCTGAAGAATGTAACATTCCAAAATGTTGTGTATCTTTTGGGAAAAATAATCATGCTGTACTGTTACGAAATTTTGCAAAATGGATCAAA
>DATIAR010000101.1:0-8616 GCA_035457865.1 Nitrosopumilaceae archaeon | reverse complement strand
TGTTTCTGGAATTATTTCTCTGGAATACACATTGACATGCATGCAATTTTTTAAAACTAGATCAGCTTTTTTCTTGCCCATTGCTACAGAATTCAATGATGAAATCATCGTAGCAAGTGAACTTGATCTCACGAATAAGAGTCAGTTTTTGATACTATTATAGATTCAAAGCGATGTTTAAATTACGGTCAAGCACGGTCTTCTTTTATGAACATGCCAAAGGAGATCAGAAGGTATTGCCCCAAGTGTAAGAAACACACACTACAGAAAGTCTCCATATACAAAGCAGGAAAGAGAAGAGGTTCAGCTATAGGTGAGAGAAGACATGCTGAAGATAAGAAAGGTTATGGTGGTCAAAAGTTCCCAAAACTTGCCAAGCCTGCAAAGACTACAAAGAAAGCTACTCAAATATTGACATGTCCAGAATGTAAAAAGAAATTTAATAAACCAGGTATCAGACTAAGAAAGTTCGAGTTGGTAGCATAATGAAAAAAGGTCAAATTTTAATTCCAAAACCAGCTAGCAAGTTTCAAAGAGTACAGTGTAATGAATGCAACGAAGAAAGTGTAGTATATTCTCACGTAGCTACAAATGTTACATGCAAGTCATGTGGCAACGTTCTTGCAGAATCAACTGGTTCTCGCGCAAAGATAAACGGTAAGATATTAGGAAGCGCAGAGTAAATCATAGTCTTCTTTTGTATTTAGATTAAGTGCAATTCTTTTGTCATCTAATATTATGTATGTTTCATCTACAGATTTCATGTCTTTTAGTTTAGTTGTGTCTACTACAGATATCCCACTATAGGAATATTGTTTTTTGTTATAAATCACAGTATATTCTTGTTTTAAATTTAACGAGTCAAGAAATTCTTTACTGATAAGAACCGTAGTCCATGGATTACTAGTGTTAGTTTTTTGTACTATCTGTTTTATTATTTCTAAATCTAAAAGAGGTAGATCACCAGATATTACAAATACGGATTCGTCAAAGTTGTGCAAGATCTGGTTAAGATCGTAAACATAACCTTTGCCTGCAGTATCCATAGTAAAAACCCCCAAGTTTGTTAGAAATTCACGTGTTCTTGGTGCATTATGACTCGTAGCTGCCACAATTTTTGAAAAGCAGCCAGAGTCTTGCAGCGCCGATATAACATGCTGTATGATTGGATTTTTGTATGTGAGGAGAAGTTTTTCCTTAGATGTCTGCATCCTCGTACCTTTACCTCCACACATTACTAGTCCTATCATACTGAAGCAAAAATCAAAAGAGATGAGAGTCTAACAAGCTCATTTGTTGCACCAAAGACGTCGCCAGATATTCCTCCAAAACTGCGATTTGCAAGAGCAAGAAGTATTAGTGATAATATCATTCCTGCTGCTATTACAACAATGCCTGTCATTCCACCAATTACAATTATAGGTATAACAGATATCGCAGCAGCTATGACAAGTTTCTTTTTTTCTTTCATCGATTGTGTGAAGGGAGAACTCAGGCCCTGCCATGCTGAAGAGCCTCTGTTTGCCTGTAATACCATAACAAATTTGGCAAGAAGTTCACTTAGTAAGATTGCTTGAAAAAGTACAAACCCTTTCATCATGGAAATAGCCATGATCATTCCTCCGGCATACAAGACTATTGTTATTACACCAGCTGATCCTACTGCTGGATCACGCATGGATTGTAATTTTTTTCCTTTGTACCTTTTGTCATGATACCATCTGCAAAGTCACACAGCGCGTCAGTATGATGTATTCCAGTTATAATCACAACAGAGCCAGTAAGCAATAATCCAACTATCAGAGGATCAAGAAATGATGATAGTCCAAATCCAGCTGTTCCAATGATCAAGCCTATTATAGCGCCTGCAACAGGAAATAGGTGCATGTTTTTTGCAACCATCTCAAGATCTACGTTTTTTTTAGAAGGAAGTATTGTTAGAAATGAAATTACAGAACTTATTTCCTTAAGCATGTAACCACCATCCAAGATATGAAAGAATTACAATCATTGGAATTGTGAAAATAATACAAAAGAGAATTGTGGTTAGTCTCATTATTGATATGGCAGATTTGAAATGATTTTCTGTAAATTCCATTTTTCCATCTCCTAAAACATAATGATCTATCTTTTCAAATCTTGTTCCTAGTGCACCTGCCAATGTAGCCATTGGATATCCTGCATTAGGACTCTCTGTCTTTGAGCTGTCTCGTCTCATTATTTCTAGAGAATGCTTCCAGTTTTTACCAAGAATCATTGCTGCAAATATCATAACAAGACTTGTCATCCTTGAGGGCAGATAATTGAGTATTTTGTCACAGTTCGCACCAAACCATCCTAGATTTCTAAATTGTTCTGTCTTGTAGCCAATCATAGAGTCAATGGTGTTTATTGTTCTGTGAACAAATGCACCTGGTAATCCAAATATTGCAAAATAAAAGAGAGGTCCAGTAATTCCGTCTACCGTATTTTCACTTATACTTTCTAAAGTCGCTGAAATAATGTGTTCTCGATCCAAGTTCTTTGTGTCTCTTTTTACTATCATTGAAAGTTTTGCTCTTGCATCATCTAGATTATTTTTTGCAAGTGCATTCATGATCAGTTGTGCATGATGCTGCATCCCTTTTATTGCAATTGTAGTCTTGAGCAGAAATCCCATGATTATAATTGTCAGTATTGTAACAATGAGATCATTCAATCCAAAATTAGATGTATCTATTTCTAGAGAATATAGTCCAACATTGATGAAATAAAGTATTGCAGCTACTGGTGTTACAACTAAAATTGTTAAAAGCATCCCTGAAAGTCGGGTGGTTTTTTGCTGATTATTCTTTACAATAGGAACAAGTTTTCCAATCAGTGTTCCAATCCAGGCAGTTGGATGAAATTTATTTTTTGGATCACCTATTGTAAAATCAATTGTTATAGCAAATACAACAGCAAGGATTGTTACAAGGATCATTTGAGTAAGTCACCGATTGCCTTCATGTTCAAACTATTTTTTACTACCTGACTTAAATTCTCTATTTCCAGATCCAAGGATTTTAAGTATTTTTTGTTCCATTGTACATGTTTTGGATTTGCATAAAGAGAATCCTCTTCTGGGATATCAAAATTCATCAGAGGAATAGTGCCTAAAACTGGTTTGCCCGTTTTTTTTCTTAGCTTGTAAAGACTTGGACGCAGTATGTCTTTGTCTCCTCTAAATTTGTTGATTACAAAACCTTGAATGAATTTTCTATATTTTTTATCGATTATCTCCATTGTACCAACAATGCTTGCAAAGGTTCCACCTCTATCTATATCAGATACAAGAATTACAGGAGCATGTGCATATTCAGCCATTCTCATGTTTGCAATGTCATATTTTTCCAAGTTGAATTCTGCAGGAGAACCAGCTCCTTCTATAATTATCAAATCATAGTTTTGTTTTAGCCAGTCAAGCGATTCCTTTGCAGTCGTTAATCCTTTGGAAAGTGCAAACTTTGTGTAATATTCTTTTGCATACATTTTTTTGTAAAACTTTCCATTTATCAAAACTTTACTTCTATAGCTACCAAGAGGAATGAGAAGAATTGGATTCATACGTGCATCTATTGTTGTTCTTGCTGCGATTGCTTGTATTGCCTGTGCTCGTGAAATTTCAAAACCGTCTTGTTTGTATGAATATGATGACATGTTTTGAGATTTAAATGGAGCCACTCGGTATCCAGAATTTGCAAATATTCTGCATAAGGCAGTGACAAGTGTTGTTTTACCAGCACCCGATGAGGTTCCTTGTATCATCAGTGTTTTTGTCACATCATATCTCCTCTAACGCTTTTACAAGTTTCACATTTTCTTTGTGTGTGCGAACCGCAATTCGTATGAATTTGTTGTTTAATCCATGAAAAGTACTACAATCTCGTACTAGAAGTTTTTTCTTTATGAGTTTTTTTTGAATGGTTTTTGAGTTGATTTTTGATTCAAGTAAAATGAAATTCGTTGATGATGGATAGCATGAAAAGTTCTTAATTTTTGATATAGATGATGTCAGAAAAGTGAGTTCGCTCTTTATCAATTTCCTTGTTTTATATAGATGAGATTTGCTTGAAAGTGCAGCAATTGCTGCTTTTTGAGCTAATGCATTTACGTTCCACGGAATCTTTATTCGTGTTAGCACATCAATCGTCTTCTTGCTACCCAAACCGTAACCAATTCTAAGGCCTGCCAACCCAAATGATTTGGTAAGAGATCTTAAAATGAAGAGGTTATCAAATTCTTTTAGGTTCAATACAAGAGATTCGTTTGATTCTGGCACAAGTTCAATAAAACATTCATCTAAAAACACCAGTGCAGATTTGTCATACGCTGTTTCTAAAATTTTTAATATGTTTTTTCTTTTTACTAGGGAACCAGTAGGGTTATTTGGATTACAGAGAAAAATGACATTATTTTTTGTGATCATGTGTTGCAGTTCTGGTATCTTTTCATTCAGATTCATTGTCTTAAGATAAGAAACCTGTCCTTTTTGTAATAGCGCAGCTGCCTCATATTCTCCAAATGTAGGAATTGGTATTATGACTCGATTATTTTTTCTGATAAATGCTTTACAGAAATTATAAATTATTTCTGTAGCACCATTTCCTATAACTATTTGTCCTTTTGGAATCCCTGTGTATTTTTCTAGATTATTTTTAAGCTCTGACGAATTTGGATCAGGATAAACAGACAAGATGGATGTATTTTTGTTAATTACATTTTTTATTAAATGTGGAAAACCTAGTGGGTTTACATTTGAGCTAAAATCTATAATTTTAGGATCAAGTTTCATGTTAGTTGAATAAATACCACCATGCTGTACCGTGGTGTGATTCAAGATGTTTTTTTCTACATTAAATTTCACAATATGAGATATCGTAATTGGGATTTAGTGTGTTTTGGTTTTAGTGCTAAAGGAATATTAATTGTATAAAGTGAAAATTACTCATGAAAAGAGTTGCGATCATAGGCGTTACTGGCGCAGTAGGTCAGGAATTTGTACTTGCCTTAAACAAACATCCATGGTTTGAGGTAAAGCAAATTGCTGCTTCTGAACGTTCTTCAGGCAAAAAGTTTGTTGATGCTATCAGGGATCCAAATAGTGGAATTCTAAAGTGGCACCTAAGAGAAGAGGTACCGGAATACGTCAAAAATATGATAGTTGAATCAGTAGACGATATCAAACCAGAAAATCTTGATTTAATATTTAGTTCAGTAGAAAGCGAAGCTGCGCGAGAAATTGAAACCAAGTTTGCAAAGGACGTACCCGTAATTAGTACATCTTCAGCATATAGGTATGAGTCAGATGTACCCATACTAATTCCTGGAATAAATGACGATCATGCAGAATTGCTTAATATACAGCGCAAAAACCGTGGATGGAAAGGGTTTGTGGCTCCGCTCCCAAACTGTACTACTACTGGACTTGTTATAACTATGAAGCCTTTACTGGAAAAATTTGGGGCACAAAAGATTATCATGACATCTATGCAAGCAATGTCTGGTGCGGGTAGATCGCCTGGAGTTTCAGCCTTAGATATAACCGATAACATAATTCCCTACATTCCAAAAGAAGAAGAAAAAGTAAGACTAGAGACTGGAAAGATACTTGGTAAACTAATTGATGGAAAAATTATACCTGCCGATATGAAAGTAAGTTGTACTTGCACTAGAGTACCGGTAATTGATGGACATACAGAATCTGTATTTGTTGAAACTTTAAAACATGCAGATCCAGAATCAGTAAAAAAAGCCATGCAAGAGTTTTCTGAGAAAATAAGTGTCATAGGCCTTCCATCTGCTCCAGAAAAATATCTCATGGTACATGATGATCCTACAAGACCACAACCAAGGTTAGACAGAGAGATGAGTGGCGGAATGTCTACAGTAGTAGGCAGATTACGTGAAGACACTGTTTTTGAAAATGGCATAAAGTATGTCTTGTTTTCTCACAATGAGAAGATGGGTTCTGCAAAAGGAGCCGTACTTTTAGCTGAGATGCTCTACAAAAAGGGCATTATATAATTGATATAAAATTTACAGAAAAATTGTAATAATAACTTTATTAACCACATTTTTATTCACAATAATTGGTGTTTTGAACGGCAAAAGTAGACGATTTAGATATGACAATCCTTTCCGAACTTGCTGCCGATGCGAATATTTCAGTTCCCAGAATCTCAAAAAAAATTAATGTCAATTCATCTGTTGTGTATAGCAGAATTAAACGACTGATTAAAAGAAAGCTTATTGAGCGTTTTACTATAGTAGTAAATGAAAGAGAACTTGGTTACACAGTAAAGGCTTTAACCGGAATAAACATGGATTCAAAGCTTCGTGATAATGTAATAGAAGAACTATTAAAAATTCCTGAAGTTAGAGAGATTTCTGAAGTAACTGGAAGATTTGATATTTTAGTTACAATGTATGCAAAAAATCTGGACGAAATGCACAGATTAATATCAGAAAATTTGGGTCGTATTCAAGGAGTGCAACGTTCTGAGAGTTTTATTGAGATGAAAAAAACGGCCAAGCCAATGCCGTACAAGCAATGAGTTAATTTGATTTTTCAACCTATAAATATCAAACACCGAATAAAAAAGAGGAGTTAGTGTGTTAACAAGTAAAACTAGTTCAAGAATTAAGACATACTATGAATTGACTAAACCAAAAATTTGGTATCTTTTAGTTTTTACAGCATTTGGTGCCACCGTTACTGCTTCAAATATTTACAATATTGAAGTTTCGCCTGTAACATGGATTTTGATGTTAGGTGGAGTTGCCGCGGGTTCAGCTGCTGCAAATACACTAACTAACTATCATGATAGAGATATTGATGCAATTATGGAAAGAACAAAAAATAGACCGATTCCTAGCAGAAGGATCTTTCCAGCAGAAAAGGCAAGAGATTTTGGCTTAGTATTGACTGCAATAAGTTTGTCTGCTGCATTTGGAATATCATTTACTACCACTTTTGAACAAGGACTTTGGGCTACTAGTTTTATGGCATTTGGATTAGCAAACAATGTTCTGGTGTATAGTTATGTTCTCAAAAGACATAGTAGAACCAATATTATTCTAGGAGGTCTTTGTGGTGGGGCTCCACCAATGATTGGATATGTTGCGGTTACAACGCAGGGCCTTTGGGATCTAGGGCTCATCATGGCAGGACTTGTATTCATCTGGATTCCAATGCATATTTGGGCTCTTACTTTACACTTTAAGGAAGATTATAACAAAGTTAACATACCGATGTTAACAGCTGTTCAATCTGAAAAGACATCAGCGAGGGTGATTGCAGGTTCTACAGTAATGATGGTATTGTTTAGTATCGTACCATTTTTCTTGACTAATGATGTTGGTCAAGCTGTAATGCATGAAGTTTATCTTTATACTGCAATGGCAACTGGTGTCCTGATGATTGCTCTTAGTGTTTGGGTCTTATCAAAACCATCTGAAAAAGCTTCATGGATGTTGTTCAAGTTTTCTAGCCCATATCTTGCGATATTGTTTATTGCATTAATGGTTGATTCTGCACTCTAACTAGCCAAAACTGGACAGTTTTATATGGTAATGAAGTTCAGAGATATTTTTTTAATGAGATTTTGTCTTCTTTAGGAATTTTAGCAATCTCAAAACCTTCCAACCTTTTTGACAGAGGTCTTGTTGCGTCTATGCCAAGTTTTGCGGTAAGCAAGTTTTTTTGATCACTTGATGGATCAAGACTAGAGCCTCGTACTTTTTTTATGATAATCAAGTCCTTATCTGCTTGAAATCTTGTAGCCATTGCATATTCAACACTAACTGCATTTTCAGGATCAATATCTTCATCCACTACGGTTACCATTTTCAAAGATCTATGTGTAGCAAATGTTTTTTCAATGATTTTCTTTACATCAGATTCTTTTCTTTTTCTTATCTGCACTATGGCATGTAACCAATTACAACCCCCATCACTCATTACTACTTTTTTTGTTTGAGTAAATGATTTTCTAACATCACGATTTAGTTTAGCTTCAATTGGCATTCCCATTAATAGACGATGTTCGGAATAACCTGAAAGGATATCATGGAAAATAGCATTATTTCTATAGTACAGATTTTCTAGCTCAAATACAGGCTGTTCTCTTTTAAAGTCATAAGTTCTAAGCATTTCAACCATCCATTCCTTGTGCGTCTTGTCTTTGAGGATTTTTCCTTCCATCACTATTTCTGAACTAGATGGTACTTTCATACCAGAATAAGGAGTCCTTGTCAGAGTTAATTTATTTCCCAAAATTGCATTTGCAATTTCTAGCTCATCTTCTCCCCACTCTGCTTGGTATGCTCCAGCTATTGATACAGCTGGGTGTACACCAACTGTAATTGCCACTTTTAGGTCCTCACCATGTTCTTTGGCATAGATAAAAGAACGATGCAGATGCCTTCCTTCAACCATTCTCACAGAAAAGTGCTTCTTATCTATAGGCATCAATCTGTGAAATGATGAGTTTTGAGTATTTTGTTCTTGGTTTAAGGTATAGATTATAGATGAAGTGAAAAATGGACCGGGTTCTTTTTCGAAGTGTGTCACTATAGGCAAAATAGATAGATCTT
>DATIAR010000100.1:0-2034 GCA_035457865.1 Nitrosopumilaceae archaeon | reverse complement strand
TCTGTTGGCTGTGCAGCCGATGTTCCCAAGAATACTAATTTCATTTTACCAAGATAGTCCTAGTGAGGCTTTTGTGCCTGTAGATCTCGTATCTTTTAGCTGGTTTTAATTCTATTTGGTCTGCTAGCTCTTTTTTGCACACAAGAGCAAGCTTCTTTTTCTTTGGAAGAATGGATATAAAATCAGAAATTAGCTTCTTTGGCGATTCTGAGGATTTTGATGATATTCCATATGGCAGATCAGTAACTATACCATCAATTTTGTCTTTGATTTTTTTGATGTGCTCATATCTTGCATTGATGATTTTAGAATTGTACCCATTTGCAGCTAGATTCTTTTTTGTTACTTCACACATCTTTTTATCAAAATCAATACCAATAGATCTAATTCCCATGGACTCTGCTTCCAAAAGTATCGTACCGGTTCCACAAAAAGGATCACATAAAATTTCATCTTCATTTAATCCAGAAAGATTCACCATTGCTCTACTAAGCTTCCAGTTTAGCTCAAAAGGCGATTTGATTATCTTCTTTGGTCTTTTTTGTGCTGGAACTTTGGTAGAATAACCAAGATAGTTCTGGCTATCTGTAAAAATAAGATAAACTGTTAAAGCTGGATTTGATAAAGAAACTCTGGCTCCAGAAGCTTGTTTAATTGTAGCACCAACTGTCTTTTCTATGCTAGAAAGATCTATTCTTTTTGATGACAAATTGATTGTTCTGCATGCAAATGTGTCTGATTTGTGTAATAGTGCCAAGTCAAGCTCTGAGAACAGATCTGAGAACGTGTCTACAATCTTTCCTGCAGTTCTTACAAAAGTAGCTCGCCGAGCTATCTTGTTCCATGATATCTTGGAGCTTGTTATGACAAGTTTTGAATCTGTCTCATATGATGTGTCTTTGTCGTAGCTTTTTGATATGGCAACAATCTCGTCTCTAGCTAATTCTATGTTTTCGCCCGATACAACAAAAAAGCTCTGCATTAGATAATTGCCTTGGATATGATAGGTGAGACATCAACTATACTTGTCTTGTTTGGAATGGTGTTTGTACTTACTATCTTTGATACTCCGGCTTTTCTGATTCTCTTTTCTGCGTCACCAATCAGTAGAGCATGTGTGCAAGCTGCGTAAATGTTTCTACACTTTTGCTTTTTTAGAAACTCGGCTGCCTTTACTATGCTCCCACCAGTGCTTATCATGTCATCAACTAAAATCAGATCTCTTCCAATTACCTGTTTTTGGTTTGCTGATCTGATCTCTACTTTTCCAGTCTTTCTGTCTCTGTGTTTTTTTAGAGCGATAAACCTAGTACCAAAAAGTTTTGCAAAATATCTAGCTCTTTCGATTCCACCAAGATCTGGTGAAACCACTAATGGATCTTTTAGCTTTAATTTTTTGAAATATTTTACCAATTCTGAAATTGCGCTAACATTTGTTGCTTGAATCTTGAAATGATTTAATGCCATCTTGCTGTGGATATCAACTACAATGACTCTGGTTGCACCGGCAGCTTGTAACATCTTTGCAACTACAGACATTGTAACTACTTCACCTGGAAGAAATTCCTTGTCCTGTCTTGCATATCCAAGATATGGTATTACTGCATAAATCTGTGAGGAGTATTTTTTTGCCTTTGTAACTAGTGAGAGTGCCTGTATTAGGTTAGAATCAACTGGCGGATAGGTGGATTGTACTACTACAATTTTGCCATTTTTTGGCTTGCCAGAAACTGTAATCTTGCTTTCTCCATCCGGGAAGATCCTTAGCTCAGACTTGAGGTATTTTCCCTTTAGCTTTGTAGCTATTTTTCTCGCAAGATCTTCTGAAGCTTTTCCACCTATGATTGTAAAATTACTCAACAAATGTCATCGAGTGGTGGCTCATTCTTAAGTTTTCAGCTTGATAGTGATTTTTTTGTATAGTGTGCTAATAGTGTGCTATATTGTATGTAATTTGTGTGTACTTGAACGATGATAATTACAACATTAGGAACCTCCAGTTACTATTGAGCCGCAGTAAAAATGATATCCCCC
>DATIAR010000099.1:0-12455 GCA_035457865.1 Nitrosopumilaceae archaeon | reverse complement strand
TGCAATTGACATGCTTCTTTCTGCAGAAAGACCAATCATTCTTGCAGGAGGCGGTGTGATAATTTCAGGTGCATTTGCAGAGATTCAATCAATAGCTGAACTTCTTATGATTCCTGTAGTTACTACCTTTAAGGGCAAAGGTTCATTCCCAGAAAATCATCCTCTCTCATTAGGACCAATTGGAATGCACGGCCATGCGGAAGCAAATAAGATGATGACAGAAGCAGACTGTGTTCTTGCAGCAGGTTCCAGATTTTCAGATAGATCAGTTGGAACCTTTGAAGAGTTTGAAAAAAGACTAAAGATCATTCACATGGATGTGGATCCTGCAGAGATTGGTAAAAATCAAACGACTACTGTAGCAATAGTTGGCGATGTAAAGGCATCTTTGAGAATCATGGTAAAGATGTTAGTTCAAAAAGCAATCAAACGCAATGAAGATTATCCTTGGGTAAAAAGAATGAAGGAGACAAAAGATTACTATAGAGAAAACTTGAAACTACATGATCATCCACTTGCAGCGGCCAAAGTGTTACGCAAACTAAGAGAAGTACTTCCACACCAATCAATTGTAACAACAGAAGTAGGTCAACATCAAATGTGGGCATCGTTGTTTTTCGATGTGATACATCCTGGAACATTCTTTAGCTCTACTGGTCTTGGCACCATGGGTTGGGGATTTCCAGCTGCAATTGGTGCAAAAGCAGCAAAGCCTGGAGTTCCAGTTGTTGATATTGCAGGAGAGGGAAGCTTTAACATGACAGAAAATTCTCTTGCTGTTTCGGTTTTAGATAATTTGCCAGTCATTGTATTTATCATGAACAACTTTTCACTTGGGATGGTAGCACAGTGGCAAAGAACATTTTATGATAGAAGGATGATGGCAATTGATCTTAAGAACTGTCCTGATTATGTAAAAATAGCGCAGGCGTATGGGGCTCAAGGAATTAGAGCACAATCACTTGATGAGATTGGCAACGCAGTAAAAACTGCACTAAAAAGTGACGTGGCTACAGTAATTGATATTCCAATAGACCCAGAGGAGGATGTCTTACCATTTGTGGCACCAGGGACTCCTCTAACGGACATGATTCTACCATCATAGTGATTTTAATGTGGAGCATAATTTCCGTACTTGTCGAGAACAAACCAGGAATCTTGTTTAAGGTTACAAATCTTTTCAGATCCAGAAATTTTAACATCGACAGCATTTCAGTTGGAATAACTGAAAATCCAGAGTTTTCAAGAATGACTATAACAACATTAGGAGATGAAAAGCAAGTAGCCCAAATAATTAAGCAACTTGACAAGATGATTGACACCATAGAGGTAAAACGTCTAGATGAAAAGATGAGCGTATACCGGGAACTTGTACTTATGAAGATAAAAGTAAGCAAACCCTCAGACAGCATGGAAATAATGAATATAGCAAAAGCGTTTGAATGTGAAGTTCATGACGTAAGAAAGACGTCAATCATGGTAGAGCTAACCGCAACGCCAGACAGAATCAATGCCTTTGAGGATTTAGTAAGAGGTTATGGAATCATAGACATTGCAAGAACTGGAATATGTGCGCTAGCAAGAGGCGGAGCAGATGAAAGTTAGAATTTTCGATACAACACTTAGAGACGGGGAACAAACTCCCGGAGTCGCGTTAACTCCAGAGCAAAAGCTAAACATTGCAAAAAAGCTTGACGAACTTGGAGTTGATGCAATCGAAGCTGGATTTCCCATAATTTCTGACGGAGAAATGGCTGGAATTAAAATGATAACTAGTGCAAACTTGCGTGCGGAAATTTGTGGACTGGCAAGAACTGACAAAAAAGACATAGATGCAGCTGTTGAAGCTGGTCTAAAATACATTCACACATTCATTGCAACCTCAGACATTCACCTAAAATACAAATTGAAACTCACAAGAGAGGAAGCTCTTCAGAAAGCAATCGAAGCTGTAGAATATGGAAAGTCAAGAGGATTACAAGTAGAATTTTCTGCTGAAGATGCAACAAGAACCGATAGAGAATTTTTACGTAAAGTCTTCAAAGAAGTTGCGAGTGCTGGCGCAGATAGAATAGACATCCCTGATACCGTAGGGTATTCTACTCCTGGATATATTGCAGAAATAACAAAAGATGCAATTGAAGCATCCAAACTTCCAATAAGTGTTCATTGCCACAATGATTTTGGACTTGCAGTAGCAAATGCAATTTCTGGAATACAAGCAGGAGCACAATGTGCACATGTAACAATAAATGGAATTGGTGAAAGAGCAGGAAATGCTTCACTTGAAGAATTTGTCATGGCATTACAATGCTTACAGTTCGATAAGAAATACGAGACTAATATAAACACAAAACTACTTTACGAGACATCAAGGTATGTTTCAAGCGTAGTAGGAGTGCATGTGCAGCCAAACAAAGCAATAGTTGGTGAAAATGCGTTTGGTCACGAATCTGGAATTCATACACACGGTGTCTTAAGTAACCCCTTAACATATGAGCCAATCAGCCCAGAGCTAGTAGGTAGAACAAGGTGGTTCCAGGTAGGAAAACACGCAGGAGCGCACGGAGTCTCTGCAATGCTTGAAGAGTATGGAATACAACCAACTAAAGAGCAAATTCATGAAATTCTAGAGGCAGTAAAAAAACTCGGAGACCAAGGAAAACATGTTACTGATGTAGAGTTACTTTCTATTGCAGGTGAGATTATGAAACAGCCCAGTCTTAGAAGGTTGGTTCACCTTGTAGGATTTTCTGTTTCAACTGGCGTTGGCAACATGCCATATGCTTTTGTGAAATTAAACATAGAAGGAAAGGACTTTATTGCAACTGATTATGGAGTTGGTCCGGTAGATGCATCAATCAACGCAATCCAAAAGATTACTGGCGAGATAGCCAAAGTAAGAGTCAAAGATTACAGACTTGATTCAATAGCTGGTGGCTCGGATGCACTTTGTGAAGTTACAATAAAAGTTGAAGATGCATACGGTAACCTTGCATCTGCAAAATCAATAGGTGAGGACATAGTCATCACAAGCGTGCAGGCAATGATTGATGGAATAAACAGAATAATGCTAAAGAATATTATAAAACAAAAAAACCTGGGAAATTAAATGTATAAAATTTCTCTCATAACAGGAGATGGCATAGGGCCTGAGATATCAGAATCAGTCATCAAAGTTTTAGAAACAATAAATGATAAACTTGGTCTAAAAATAGAAATAGAAAAACTTGAAGCAGGAGACAAGGCGTTAGCAAAAACTGGAAAAGCTTTACCAGAAGCTACACTTGAAACCATCAAAAGATCAGATGCTTGTCTAAAGGCACCAGTAGGAGAAAGCGCCGCTGATGTAATAGTGGTTTTAAGAAGAATACTAAATCTATATGCAAATATCAGACCGGCCAAGTCTTATCCAAACATGCCTGCACTAAAAGACAACATAGACCTAGTCATAGTGAGGGAAAATACGGAGGATCTCTACACAGGCATGGAGTTTGAGGTTGGAAATACCGCTGTTGCATTACGTACAATCTCAGAAGGCGCTTCAAAACGAATAGCAAAATATGCATTTTTGACTGCAACCCAACGAAACCAGAAGATGAAAGTCACTTGTGTTCACAAGTCAAACGTCATGAGAAAGACAGACGGTCTTTTTGCAAGATCATGTGGTGAAGTTGCAAAACAGTTCCCAAAGGTAAGTTTTGAGCAGATGTATGTGGATGCATGTGCCATGAACCTCATAAGACAACCAGAGTCTTTTGACGTCATAGTTACAACCAACTTGTTTGGTGACATCCTATCAGACGAGGCTGCTCAAGTAGTAGGTGGTCTTGGCATGGCACCGGCTGCAAACATTGGAGATGATTTTGCATTATTTGAGCCAGTGCATGGAGCTGCGTTTGACATTTCTGGAAAACAAGCTGCAAATCCTTCCTCATTCATTCTTTCTGCAAAAATGATGTTCGATTGGCTTGGGATGAAAAACAATGATAAGAATTGTTTTGATGTTGCAAAGAAAATAGAATCTTCTGTGTATGGTGTTGTGAAAGAAGGAATTAAAACAAAAGACATCGGCGGAGATAAAACCACAATGGAATTTACGCAACAAGTAATTTCCAAACTTGCTTAAATGTCAGACGAAGGTGGATTTCTAGACCAAAAAAATATCATCAATCCAGCTGGAATCATAAACAAGATTGCGGCAAAAAGCGTTATCCAATAAAATGTTGGATCAAGTCCAGGAATCAGTGGAATTGGATATACCGCATATATCCAAACAAATGCAATAAATCCAAGCAAGACTTTGTTTCTTTTTAGAACTTTCCATCCAAGTTTTCTCTTGTTGACATAGCAACGCTTGCATCGGCTTCTGTCATCTGTCATGCATGAAGTGCAACATGATTTGCCACAAAAGTAACACTTGCGTTCTCCAAACTGTGATCCGCAGAACTCACATTTTTGCAATACAGTGATTAAGTAAAAATTTGATTTATCCTTTTATGGAAAGAGCCTTTCAGGATCACGTGGATACAAAACCACTTCTCTGACATTATCAATATTTGTAAGAACTGACATTAATCTATCAAGGCCCAATCCCCATCCAGAGTGTGGAGGCATTCCCCAGTCAAATGCTCTAAGATGATCTTCAAACTGAGCTGGATTGAGACCCTGCTCTATCAATCTTGATTTGAGCTTTGCAGGGTCGTGTAGACGCATACCTCCTGATGACAATTCAAGGTAACCATATTGAAGGTCAAATGATCGTGACAGCGTTGAGTCATCGTCTTTTTCATGAATGTAAAATGGCTTTAGTTTCATAGGCCAATCAATCAGGAAATAAAATCCAGAATGTCGTTCCCCAAGTTTGCGAAGGTGTGCATCTTGCAAGTCATCACCTACATCAAGTTTTATTCCATCTCGCCCAAGCTCCTCGATTGCTTTTTTGTACGGTATTCTTTCAAAGGGTGTTGATGGTTTTTTTATCTCAATATCAAGTGCTTTTTGTTCAGCAGGACAGTTTTTAGAGGTATATTCAAAGACGTCTACTACAACTGATTCTAAAACATCCATCACATCAGAATAATCCATAAACGCTGCTTCAATATCCACACTTGTAAATTCAGTCAAGTGCCTTACGGTGTGGGATTTTTCTGCTCTATAATATGATGCAATTTCAAAAACCCTTTCAAGACCCAGCGTGAGCTGTTCTTTGTATAACTGTGGGCTTTGCGCAAGATAAGCTTGTTTTTCAAAATATTTCAGTGAGAAAAGGTTTGCACCACCTTCACTTGCACTACCAATTAATTTTGGCGTATTTACTTCAAGAAAACTTTTTTCTGTCAGAGTTTTTCTAATCGATGCAAGTGCATGGTGTCGCAGCTTGAATATCGCCGCAGTCTTTTGATTTCGTAGATCAAGTGCTCTTGCATTCAATCTATTGTCAATATTACTTTCTAGTCGTCCTATAGGGTCTATTGGGAGAGGTTGTATTGCTACGGTAAGTATATCAATTTTTTCAGATTTTATTTCAAAAGCAAAATCTCTTGCCTTTGATTTTTGAATTGTACCTGTTACTTTTATCACGCTTTGCCTAGTTAGTCCTTTTATTTGGTTTAGAGAGTCTTCTCCGACCAGAACTATTTGCGCTACACCGGTTACATCCCGTAGTGTTAGAAATGTCAGTTTGCCAAGTTCACGTATGTCCTCAACCCAACCGCCAACTGCCACCTTCTTTCCTTCCATCGATGGGTCCAGTTGGCCAATGTAGTGTGTTCTTTTGAAATCCATAAAAATACACTAGTGTTTTACTTCAAACTCCACTGCAAGATCTAACCCTCTACATTCTTTGCTATGGAGATAACCTTTCTCTATAAGCCATATCTTATCAGGAAATTCATTTTGTAAACTGTGAAGTTCTTGGCTTTGTCTCATTGCTATTATGTCGATTTCGATTCTAAATTTATAAGCTTTCTATTTTCTTATTTTATTCTATTAATATCAAGATGAGATTAATCTTGCGTAATCATCGTTTAGATTTTTTCGCTATAAATTATCGTATTTCGCTATTTTGGTTTCCAATTGTTGAGTTCTGCCAATTAATTCATTTAATTTTTCTATCACCATTGGCATATCAATTGTTTCTTGTAATTCCATTATTGGAGATACTCTGAAAATAATTATTTAAACCCCTCCTACCAAATTTGGAAATCAGTGCATTCTGGTTCATATTTTGGGCAAAGTAAGACTTTTACACATACCGCCAGCGATTGATGAGGATATAACCTCTACTTCCAAAACCTACATTTAGTTCAATGTTCTAAAACGAACGATGACTTTTATTTCTGTTGAGAATCTAAAGACAGGATACGAAACAGAAAAGGGGATAGTTCAAGCTGTTGATGATGTAAGTTTCTCTTTAGAAGATGGCGAGTCTATTGGAATAGCAGGGGAGAGTGCATGTGGAAAAAGTACACTTGGACTTTCAATCATGAGAATAGTGCCTGATGACAGCATATCATCTGGAGATATCACCTTAGATGGAAAATCAATTTTAAAAATGTCAAAATCAGAGTTTGCAAAAAATGTAAGGTGGAAAGAAATTTCGATGGTTTTCCAAGGCGCGATGAATTCTTTAGATCCTGTCTTTACTGTGGAAGAGCAATTTGGTGAGGTGCTAAAACAGCACCGTTATGATGGAGATTATAAACAAAAAATATCAGAGATAGTAAGATCTGTAGGACTAACTCAAGATGTCGTCAAAAAGTATCCACACGAACTAAGCGGCGGAATGAAGCAAAGAATAGTTATTGCTATGGCATTGTTATTAAAACCAAAATTTGTTATAGCTGACGAGCCAACAACTGCACTCGATGTACGAGTACAGGCACAGATAATCGATTTGCTAAAAAAAATGAAAAAAGAAGGCATGTCAATAATGTTAATTACTCATGACCTTGCCATAATTTCTTATGTTGCAGAAAAAATTGGAATAATGTACGCAGGAAAGATGATTGAATTTGGAAGTGCGTCTGAAATTTATAAAAATCCAAAGCATCCGTACACCCAAGCCCTTTTGAAGTCAATTCCAAGATTAAGGGGTGACAAAGTAACAAACTACATCAAAGGCACTCCCCCAAGTTTGATACAACCACCTCAAGGATGCAGGTTTTATGATAGATGCCCACAGGCGATGGAAAAATGTAAAAAAGACGTACCAAAATTTAAAACAGACTCAGGCTACGTGTCGTGCTGGCTTTATGAATAATTCAAAAACAGCATAAAAGATTTCTTGATATAGTTTACATTTCAATTACTACTGTTGGATGAAATTCTAATAGTGCAAAACTTGACAAAACACTTTGCTAAAAAAGGAATTTTTTCTTCTTCAAGAACGGTTGTCAGAGCTGTAGATGATGTCTCGTTTTCATTAAAAAAAGGAGAGGTTCTTGTTTTGGCAGGTGAGTCAGGTTCTGGAAAATCAACTGTTGCTAGACTTATCTTAAGAGCTATAGAACCAGATGCGGGAAGAATTTTTTTTGACGGACAAGAGATAGATGGTGAGAACAAGAGTCTTGAAAAGGTAAGGACCCAGTGTCAGATGATACATCAGGATCCTTATGCCTCAATTGATCCCAGAATGAAGATTTCGGATATCATATCGGAACCTCTTGAAATTCACAAGATCGGAACAAAGGAAGAAAGAAAAAAGGCGGTTTTGGATGCGTTACATGAAGTGAGACTAGAGCCGGCTGAGGATATTTTTAATAAATTTCCGCACATGTTGTCAGGAGGACAAAGACAACGGGTGGTATTAGCAAGAGCCCTTGTTTTAAAACCAAAATTAATCATTGCAGATGAACCAGTTTCCATGCTTGATGTTTCAATTAGAGCTGAAGTGCTTGATCTGATGCGTGATCTGCAACAAAAACATGGCATTTCTTACATCTACATAACCCATGACCTATCAACTGCAAGATATCTTGGTCAAAACATTGCTATCATGCATTTAGGAAAAATTGTAGAGAGCGGTCCAATAGACAGAGTGCTTTTGTTTCCAAAACATCCATACACTCAAGAATTAATTGATGCCATACCTGATCCAGATCCTGATAATCTTTTCCGATAGAAGAATATTGGAAAGTATTGAATCCTATTTCAAACGAAACTAGAACCAGAACACTATTGTCCAGAATCTTACCAGATTCTTACCGACAATTTATCAGAAATCTCTTAACGACGAATAGTTTAATTTTGCAAATTTGTTCTTCGATTTCCTGATTTCGCCTTTTGCGTGTATTTCTGTTTTTCTATCTGGGTCTTAAAGTATATCAATTCTTTCTGACCGTGTTGATACAAAGCATTCTCACCATCTAGGAATTTTTTGAAATACCAAAAAACTATCTTCCCAAACAAAGTATCCGGAAAGTCCATGAACATATCATGTGACATCCTCACACCGTCTTCCAATTTCTCCAGCTTAACTACACCTGATTGTGGTACTCTAAGTTTCAATAAACCTCCCAACAATCTGTAAGTTGCAACTCCCGCCCATGTTGCTACCTTTGCTGGTTCAACATGCAAGAAATGACCCCTCAAGACTGCATCAATTCCTGCAACTGATTCTTGTTGGCAAAAAGAGCCTCCCTGTATCACCTTTCCCCCAGGAGTGAAGAACTCTGTAGAATAATGCTCTTCAGGATTTGAAGCTAACCAAACAGTCGGATTATTAACAAAATTCCATATCTCTTCAGGTGTACCATCAATCACTATCTCCGCTCGCTTGTTGACAAGCATGTTCAGCTGTTCCCTCTTTGGTTCATGTAAGACATGTTATTTCTCACCCATCATCATGCTGGTCATGTCCATGTAGATTTAATCGCGAGTATAATTTCTAGAAGTGATAATCAACGGTAATAATTACAACCTCAAATATAGGCACGAAACTGGCATTATTTTTAGAGAACATGCCAAGAATAGAGAAGGTAATAGAAATCAAATCCAGTCCTGAGAGAGTCTTTGCTTATGTGGATGATGCAAAACACGTTGCACGGCACCTCACATACGGCGAAGGGCGAATCATGGGAATGAAAATTAACTCAGAAGCATCTGTAATAAAGAGAATTGAAAACAGAGAAAAAGATTATCGTTTTGAAGCAGGTTCCTTTGTTTTTAACATAAGGTTAGTTGTTGACAAAATAGCTATGGGAACAAATCTTACAATCATAGTTGATTATGATTTGCCATATTCTTTGGTTGGAAGGATAATTGATGCATTATTTATCCGCAGGTACTTGAAACGTGAAGTCGACAGAACTATGGAGACCTGCCAGAAAATTTTAGAGGAAGAGAAAGCTGGACTGAGGAATTAGATGACAAAAGATCCTAGCCTAAGCAAACCTACAAGTATTAAAAGAGTAGAATGGATATTAAGAATAGCAGTTTTTGGCACCTACCTCGGTCATGGGGTACTGGCATTACAACTGAAATCTTCTTTTCTAGAATTGATTGAAGGAATGAGTGGGATTACAGGCACATTAGCTGAAAACTTGCTTTATACGATTGGAGTCATTGATATCACAACTGCTATTCTTGCAATAGTTTATCCATTCAGATTATTGCTCATGTGGGCTACACTTTGGGGATTCCTAACAGCTGTCGCACGTCCTGTGTCGGGAGAACCAGTCTGGGATTTCATTGAACGATGGGCCAATTGGGGCGCACCATTAGCTTTACTCTATCTTAGGAATCTACCAATGAGTTTAAAGGAATTATTTAGATAGAGATCAAACAAAATCAAAAAATGCGTAAACTCGTACAGTATCATAACTACGCAGTAGTTTGAGGAGGTGTCAAACTTTTCTTCTCCTCCTTTTTAACTGACACGCTCGTTTTTTATGATTAAAAACCAGTAATGATAATCACATTATGATTAAAAATATAATTTCATTGATAATGTGGCAGAACAAAGATGGCCAAAGATCCAGTATGCGGAATGATAGTAGATGAAAAAACAGCTCTTCACTCAGAAATTGGAGGAAGAACCTTTTACTTTTGCAGTCCTACCTGTGTGAGCACATTTACTAATCCAGAAAAAGAACTTGCCAAACTTAAAAAAAGAATGTATGTTGCCGCTTCTGGTGCCCTAGTTCTTGCAATACTGCGTGGCGCACTGTATCTGGGATTGGCATTTGGAGCAGTCGCTGTAACATGGGTGCCATTCCCACAGATACCATTTCTCTCATGGGGTCTGCTGCTTTTCCTCATCGTAACACCAGTGCAATTCATTGGTGGCTGGACTTTCTATGTTGGAGCCTATCAGGCAATAAAACGAAGAACTGCCAACATGGATCTTTTGATATCAATTGGTACACTTGTTGCATATTTTTACAGTGTAACAGTTTTGTTCTTTCCTGGTGCCTTGCCTGTCAAAGAAAAAGATGTTTACTTTGAAGTCTCTGCGGTAATCATTGCTTTTGTCTTACTAGGAAAATATATGGAAGAAGCAATCAAGAAAAGAAGTTCAGCTGCAGTAAGAAAACTACTTGACCTAAGACCTGCCACTGCAAAAATAATTAAAAATGGAAAAGAGATTGAAATTCCAGCTAACCAAATTCAAGTTGATGACATTTTGATCATAAGACCCGGAGAAAAGATTCCGACAGACGGTGTTGTAATTGAGGGAGCATCTGCAGTGGATGAAAAAATGATCACAGGCGAAAGCATTCCTGTAGACAAGACAGTAGGAAGCGAAGTGATAGGAGCTACTCTAAACAAAAATGGATTACTTAGGATCAAAGCTACAAAGGTAGGAAAGGAGACTGCACTTTCACAAATCGTGCACATTGTTGAAGAAGCACAAGCATCAACAGGCCAAATTCAAAGATTAGTTGATTCAATCTCTGCAAAATTTGTTCCAGTTGTTGTTTCAGTGGCGGTAGGATCTTTTTTTGGATGGTATTTTGTTTTTGGAAATTTCATCACTGGTCTTCTCTCTTTTGTAGCAGTCTTGATAATTGCCTGTCCATGTGCCATGGGAATTGCCACGCCAGCAGCTCTCATGGTAGGCGTAGGAAAGGGTGCCGAGGCAGGTATCCTGATTAGGGGAGCTGAATACCTTGAACGCTCACAAAAAATAAAGACCATAGTTTTTGACAAGACTGGAACTTTGACAAAAGGCGAACCATCAGTCACGGACCTTCTTTCTTTGAAAAACCATACGGATGCACAGTTGCTAGAACTTGCAGGCAGTGTAGAAAGTGGTTCTGAACATCCACTGGCTCAGGCAATCATCAAAGAAGCCAAAGCACGCAATATATCACTACAAAATCCGACACAGTTTGAAGCCGTTTCAGGAATGGGTGTCAAAGCCAATGTGTCTAGTAAACAGATTCTTTTTGGAAATAGAAAGCTGATGCTAAAGTTTGGCATTCCAATAGATGTTGAACAACAAATGGCATCTCTAGAGTCCCAGGGAAAGACTGTCATGATAGTCGCGGTAGAAAAAGAAATAGCTGGACTGATTGCTGTTGCAGACACTCTAAAAGAATCATCAGCTGCTGCAATAAGCTCACTGAAAAAACTTGGAATTGAAACTGTTATGCTAACAGGAGACAATGAAAAGACGGCAAGGGCAGTTGCACAAAGTGTTGGAATTGACAAAGTGATAGCAAATGTGCTTCCAGCTGAAAAAGCAAATGTCATAAAAAAACTGCAGTCAGAAGGAAAGGTTGTCGCAATGGTCGGGGATGGAATTAACGATGCACCAGCACTTGCACAAGCAGACATTGGAATTGCAATCGGTAGTGGTTCTGATATTGCAAAAGAAACTGGAGGAATAATTCTGATCAAAGATGATATCATGGATGTGGCAAGAGCTGTAAAGCTCAGCAGGGCTACAATGAGAAAGATCAAACAAAACCTGTTCTGGGCTTTGGCATACAACACTGGAGCAATTCCAATTGCTGCGGTAGGATTACTGAGTCCAATAATAGCAGCTGCAGCGATGGCCCTTAGCTCAATATCTGTGATAGCAAATTCCTCACTTCTTAAGAGGTTAAAAATTACCTAGTTAACTAATGTCAAACTACATCTGCAGATAATTGTTTTATACAGGTGTTGGCTAATTTGCGACTTGCTGTGCCTCAGATTGTTTGTAGGTAACAACTTGCGAAACACCATTCTTTGGATAAACTCCGTAGATAAGCTGGGCCTTTTGTACAGTAGAGTCCTTTAGTGTGACCATTATAATCTGGTTACCAGCAGAACGTTCTACAAGAATTTTCGATAGTCTCTCTGTGTTTAGTGCGTCAAGGTGAGCATCCACCTCATCAAGCAAATAAAATGGCGATGGTTTTAGCGTCTGCAGAGCCAAAAGGAACGTGATTGCAGCAAGTGTTTTTTCACCACCGCTAATTGAAGTCGATTCTCTTTTCTGTTTGTCGGGGAACTGTATCAGA
>DATIAR010000098.1:0-6836 GCA_035457865.1 Nitrosopumilaceae archaeon | reverse complement strand
AATCCTATAATTAATTTAATTTTGAAGTTTGTCTTGTCGTATTCATCGCCCACAACTGTAGCACGGACGATTTCAACTAGGTCTTTTGCCTCATCAATTGCTTCTTGTGCTTGTTCCCTTGTAACACCAGCAGAGGTGGTTTTATCATTAAGTTCAAACAAGGCCTGTTTTAGCTCTAAATCTAATTCAGCATCATGTTCTTGCAACTCTGGAGATATTAAGTCGAATAGTTCTGCAATAGGATGTAATGCATGTGTAGTGGCCAGCTGCTTGTTGTTCTCATCCAAGTTACTTTCAATTGCATGGAAATGGCCAAGCATTTCTTCAAGATAACCTGCAAAAGTCACTTTTTCATCTTCTTCTGCAAATACTGGAATTACATACGAGGATAACGCTAAAATGAATATCAGTCCAGATAGTCTCAAGATTTTTTTGCTCATGCAGAATTAGGGCAACCTAATAGATTATTTAAACCACATGAGAGTTACAAAAATGTAGAATCAGAATTTAGAATTTTATTTCAGATCAACGATGATTGCGCCTTTTGTAGAACTTGCTAATTCCTGTTTTACTGCATTAATGATATTAGATGATGATGTAAGACCAGAAAAGTCAATCAGTTTTAGATCATTTAGAAGATGCACCTGTGGAGCAATCGCATCACTTTTTGATTCTAAAAACTCTTCAAATTCTTCTATTAGAGACAGAGTTCCACCTTGGAAGAGTCTTCCGTTTGGAACAGAAAGTTTCATTCTTCCATATCTATCTAAAATTATAATATGATGATGTCTCTTTTTACCAAACAGTTTTTTCTGTTCAACATGTCCTGTAAAGACAAAATACATATCAGTTTCGAAACTAAGTTCTATAAGATCTTTTGGTATTTGTATTATCTCACTTGCTCTGACCAGAGCCTCATCAAGTGTAAAGACATTTTTTGCAGTTTCTTTTTCGTATTCTACGTTTCCAATAGCAGTTACACGTAAAATTGATTTTTCTGGAATGTATTCACTATTAATGACTACAGATTCTGGAACTGCGCCTTTTTCTACAACTATTGCATGGATTTTTTTATGAATGTTTAAGATTTGTTCAGGAGTAGGATTTGTTATAGTGTGTTCCAATTCTTCTTGAATCATCGAAGATGCAACACCTATGGATGATATCACTTCAGCGTGCTCTGCTTTATGATATGTGATGCCAAGCTGTTTTGCCACAAAAGGTACAAGAACAGAAGCGCCGCCACCTCCCCCTACAATAGTTGTCCTTTCTTTATCCATTTTGAATTCTTTCAATACATGACTAATTATTTTTGTAATTTCAAATGATGCTGTTTGGATTATGGAAAGAGCAATCTCACTTACAGATACACCCACTTTTTGTGCCAAAATTCCCATGGCAATTTTAGCTGCAATTTTGTTTGCATATGCATAATCACCTTCATCAACCATTCCAAGCGCATTTGCAGCACAAGTGTTTGTAATAGCATATGTTCCACCTTTGCATTTTATTGCAACGTATTCTTCTAGATCATTTGGTCGCGGTTTTATTAATACAAGTTCACCAGTTTTTAGATCTTCTGGATCTGCAAAGCATGAATACTTTAAACCAGCAATATGTGCGCTTCGTGGCCCTACCTTCCACACTCTACCATCTTTTAGTCGAATCATGCTTCCACCTGCCACTCCAACAACCCTGACATCCATTGAACGGATACATGTTGGATGATCTTTTATTGTAACATAACGAATCTCAGGCTTTCCATTTCGTATTATACAAATATTGGTACTAGTTCCGCCAACTTCTACAAAAATACCATTTGTAACTTTAAGATACAATAATGCACCAGCAACACTTGCAGCTGGTCCAGACAATATTGTCAGAATTGGTTTTGTTCTAAAAGTATTCATATCAGTTACTCCACCATCTCCTTTCATTATCATTAGAGGCGAAGATACACCTGTATCATGAATTGCTTTTTCAACAAAATTTGCAACTTCGAATGTTTTTGGTAAAACACTTGCGTTTATTGCTGCAGTCAATGTTCTAATCTCTAAACCATAAATTCCAGAAATTTCATGGGAAG
The DNA here is from genome assembly GCA_035457865.1 of Nitrosopumilaceae archaeon. Classification (GTDB taxonomy): domain Archaea; phylum Thermoproteota; class Nitrososphaeria; order Nitrososphaerales; family Nitrosopumilaceae; genus UBA8516. Next base: position 4,750 of record DATIAR010000098.1, on the reverse strand, counting down.
CAGTTGCTGGAATGTTTTGTGTCAATGCAGTTTTCATCACATACATTTCATTTGAAGGGTCATCAACTGCGAATGCCTCAGATGCCACAATAACTTCGGCTCCCATGTTTTTGAGATCATTAACAGCTGTTTTTACTTCAGACTCGGCAATCAGATGAGACGTATCTAGAAATCTATATGCTGTTTTCAAATCATGCCGCGAATTAATACTAGGATCCTGCAGATTGGTTCTCTTGATTATGTTTTGTTTTTCTGGTCCTACGCCCATACCTATTATGCCAACTTTGGCTGTATCAGATTCCAAGAGGGCATTTATTGCCTGAGTAGTACTATGTGCAATTAACTCAATCTCATCTAACTGAATATTTGAGCTTGACAATAAATTTTCAAGTGCAGCAACAATTCCCGTAGATACTCCAGTTTGTGAGTCATGTGTTGTCGGTACAGTTGATTTTCCAAGAATTTGACCGGTAACGATGTCAAGACCTATTGCTTTTGTAAAAGTTCCTCCGACGTCTATTCCAATTCTGATTCGTCTAGACCTCTTCAATCTGAGCCCTCGATTTTCTCATTTTTGCAATCTCTTCCTCTTTTCTTGGTCGCATTACTAGCACATATGAAGCAGCTGTTAGGTATACCCCAAGCAAGATTATTTGCGCAATCGTCGTTTCAAGCGTTGGATGAATGCCTGTCATTGTAGATAAATTGATGTCTAATCTTGGTATGATACCAATCATGTTAGTGACTGGGATAATGTCGAGGGTTTGTAGTTCTCTTACTGCATTTCCAATAAATGCAATGGAAAGATACGCTCCAACACCCATTGTAAGGCCAAAGAGTGCCTTTAGTGGCAATCTCTTTCCTATTTTTCTCATTGCATAATATACAACAAACAATACCGCGATTCCTAACACAAAACCCAATCCTACGTATGCTTCCATGTATTTTGCAAATCCAAACATGGCTTGGTAGAACAAGACGGTCTCAAAGCCTTCACGATATACTGTAAAAAATGAGAGCATAACAAACACCGCAAAACCACCAGTTGCCGAAGCCTGCCAGACTTTGGCTTTTACAAATTCCATCCATTTTTTTGTCTCAATTTTGTTTAAGATCCAAAAACTAACATAGAATAGTACTGCAGTTGCAGAAAGTGCAGCTATTGCTTCAATCAGTTCACGGTTTGCACCTGAAATTTCAATCACATATGACGCAATAAACCAAGTTACTGCAGTTGCGGCAATTGCAGCCACTACTCCATAGTAAACATACGGTTTGAATCTTGTATTTCTTGATGCTTCAAGATATGTTAGGATAGCTCCTAGAATCAAAACAGATTCCAGTCCTTCCCTGAAGATCAATGCAAAAGATGATGAAAATGCAATTGCTGGTGCAAGAGTGCCTGTACCTGAAACAAGTCTTTCAGATTCGTCAAGACTTCGCTTTATTGCAACTGTAGCTTCTTGTACTTTTTCATAATCCGCTCTCTTGTTGATAAGATTACGCAGCTCTGCAAATTGGATCTCTGCTTCCAAAGTAAAATTTGGGTCAATTGCTCTAAGAGGAATCTCTACATGTTCGTAGCTATCAAGATATGCGGTTCTTGCTGTAGTATATGCTGATTGATAATCTCCTTCTTTGTATTGGATTAGCAATGATTGTAGACTCTGACGAATAAAATCAATATTACTTTGAACTCCAGATTTTTGTTCATCTGTTGCAGAACCCATTGGTGCAAGTTCCTTATCAGCATACACAGCAAGTTCACTTGGAGTAAGGTCTGCTTTTGGGAGTGTTGATACTAGATTTTCAGCGATGTTAAGATCTACTAAAATGGCTTCTATTTTTTGTTCAATCATATCAGAAGCAGAATGTTGTCTTATGGCATTCCTCAAATCTTCTCTCATAGCAATTTCTAGTTTGTGAAGAAGAGACGAATCTACTATATCGATGTCAGCTTCTAAATATTCAAAGTTCTCAAGATACGCCTCTATGGCTAATTGTTCTGCTTTTTCATAATTGCCTATATTTACTTCTACAAGTAGCTGTTTGTATAACTCACGAATCACTTCATACAGGTTATTTTGATTAACTGTACTCTGTGTTCCAAGCATGTCACGTTGAATAGCTGTAATCAATGTTCCAACTTTTACAAAATCTTCTCTGCTAGATATCATGGGATCCAGTTCTGTAAAAAATGATTTTAATTCGGCATGTTGCCTCTCATCAAAGTTATCAGCTGATGAAAAAATTTTTTCAACTCGTAATATGATACCATGTGAAATTTGATACGATGTCTCTATATTTTTTGAAGTTCCTTCCTCATATTTTTCATCTGCCACTGAAAGCATTTGTGCTAAAGCATTTGTAATCAACAAAGGATCAGATTTGATTTGACCAAGCATTGATTTTACACTAGAAATCTTTTGCAAAATTGTGTCACTTGAAACACGTGAGTTTATGTCTGCCTGAATTTCTACTAAAGTTATATGAATTTCGTCAGCAAGTGTGTTATCAATCGAACGTGCTACCTGCAACGATCTGGCAAAAGCATCTGAAGCAAATTTTGAATAGATTATAGCTGGGTCGTAGTTTCCTTTTGCGATGTTTTGTTCTGTTAATTCCAAGCATATTATTGTCAGTTCTTTATTGCTATAGAGTGTAATTTGTTCCTGGGATTGACCAAGAACGCTTTGCAATGGAAATGAAATGACGATGATACCAAAAATCCCAAAGATAGATAATATGCTAAACCTCGTCATGAAATATCGATAATTAGGGTAAGCTAACTTTATTTAAATCAGAAAGTCATTCTAAAGTTTTAGAATCAGATTCGTGTCGTTTAAATAGTTAGGCCAACCTAATTGAAAAAAAGATGACAAAACGGCTCACACTTTCTCAACTAAAGAAATATGACGTAAATCAAAAAGTACTTGAGGCACTAGCAGACGCACAATCAAGATCGATATTGTTTTCTGTCATAAAAGAGGGAAAGACTGCAGCTGAACTTGCAGAAGAACACAGGATTCCTCTAAGTTCAGTATACAAAAAAATCTCAGATCTTGAAGACCTTTCTTTAATCAAAGTAGATAGATGGATACTTTCAGATAACGGTAAGAAATTCAAGCTTTACAAAAGCAGAATAAGCAAAGCAGACGTCAGTATAAGAAAACCCGAACCAGTAATTAGTTTGTCTCCAAACTGATTTAATGGGTAGGACCATAAGTTGAAAACAGACTCATTATTGGCCGGTTGATACAAATTAAAAAAGTTTTCAGTTATTTATTTGCCAATAACTTTCTAAAAACTTGTTATATGAATTTAGAATCAACCAACTTGATTCTTTTCAAGATGCGGTTGGAATTTTTGCCAGAGCACACCAAGTATTGTTGCATCTAAAATCCAGAACACGGTTACTGTACTTGCAGACGCAATTCTAAATCCATACAACAGATCTGCCGGTGCAATTATTTCGTCTGGGTTTTCAGGCATTGCAATGAAAATTACACTAATGTATATAGCATACCCAAGCGGTATGACAAATTTTCTAGCGGCATTTTTGATTTTTTTATAGATCTTTGAAAAACCAAATGCGCCAAGTCCAGACAATGCAACAAAGACAACATACAATGAGGTTCGAAGAACTATGGTTTCTGGGTCTCCTACTGTAGGAGGATTGGCAGGATATTTCAAAAACGGAATAAAAAAGATTGTAAACCACATTATTCCAGCCAAAACAAGCGCCTTTTTGATATGGTTTTGACTGGGAAGGATATGTCTGGAATATGCAAAAACCAAACCAAACAAGGCACCAATAGAAAGTCCCAATATTCCTCCAGCAAGAACTTCGCCCTGCTTTTGCCAAATTCTATATGTGTTAAATTCTTCCCAGAATTGTGGTGTATCTTGTGCTTCACCAGACGCAAATAGATTTTCGTTTTCTATTCCTATTGCTCTATCCAGAAATGGCTCTATGACTCCAAGGTTAATGAGGCCATGTATTATTCCTGCAGAAAAACCTGACACAAGAACAATTACAAGAAAAAGAAGGGTTTTCAATTCAAATCCCTAATGGCATGGATACCCTGCTGCATGTCGCATGTCATGGTATAGCTCATGCAAGTATAAATCGTCAAAAGCGTTTGTTCCCTCAACTAAACTAAACAGATGACCTTGATCAAATCCAACGATAAATAGTCCAATTCCAAATATAGCAAGAAGAATTCCAACAGCTAATCTGGGCATAGAAGAGTTTGTTCTTGTTATTTGGAAAGTGTTTGTCAATTTCACAGCAAATCAAATTCATTTGTATTTAAATTGTTGGATGGTTTGTCCAATATTTATATCATGTTCAGATTTGTGCCAGTGTAAACAATGCAGAACTTTTTGCAGAGACTTCTGCAACAAATGGGTCGGATGCAGTAGCAATAATAATTACATCGCCATCTTGAGGTTTCAAATTTTTCAGTAACATTGATCTAACTTTTTTATCTTTTTGCAAGCAATCAACTTCTTCATTTGGAAAAACAAATTTGTTTTTATGATAAATTATGGTAATTGCCCCAATCGCCCCATAAAGTATTGAAGCATCACGTTGTTCAATACCAGTTTTGATCCATTTTGCAAAATTTCGTAACAGTACAGCATGATTATTTTTCCCAAAAGATACACAACATTTTGGAATGTTACATTCTTCAGGCAATATCTTCAAAAGTTCATCTACAAATTTTTGTCCTTTTTTTGTAAGAAA
>DATIAR010000097.1:0-3702 GCA_035457865.1 Nitrosopumilaceae archaeon | reverse complement strand
AAGATAAATCCAGATACAAAAAAGCCATTTCATCCAAAAGAAGACAAGAAGGTCGGTTTCATTATTACTATACAAGGAACATCAATCTATCATACAGGCGATTCAGATCTCATTCCAGAAATGACTGATCTCAAACCGGATATTTTACTTATTCCAGTTAGTGGTACCTATGTAATGACCGCACATGAAGCCGCAGATGCAATTGAGAAAATAAAACCAAAAATTGCTATTCCTATGCATTATGGAACTATAATTGGCAATGAAAATGATGCAAAAGGATTCAAAAATATGGTAAAGTCATGTAAGGTACAAATTCTCACAAAAGAGTAATAAGTCTAAAAAATTCCAAACAAATTGATTGACTTCTAATTTGTTTACTATTGGTAAATTCGAATTTCATCTACGCCATTTACTGATAATAGGTATACTTGTAATTTCATTTTCTACATCTACAATGATTAGATCTCAGGCAGTCGACTATGGCTTTGAACTAAATGAATTTGATCCTTTTTTCAATTATAGAGCAACTAAATATCTTGTTGAAAATGGTATAGACTCCTATGTAAATTGGCATGATGATATGAGTTGGTACCCACAAGGAAGAGATGTATTTGAAACATCTCAAGTTGCATTGCATTTTACAGCTGCATTTTTGTACCAAATTTTTGGTGCAGGTTCAAGCCTCTACGATTTTACTATAATATTTCCTGTCGTTTTTGGTTCGCTCACAACTATAGTTATCTTTGCATTAGTAAGAGTTATTGGCGGTACCACAGCAGGTCTTTTTGCATCGCTATTCTTTGCAATATCACCAGCTATAATCATCAGAGGCACCATAGGTTGGTTCAAATCAGAACCACTTGGACTCTTTTATGGTCTTTTAGCTCTCTACCTATTTCTTAGTGGATTAAAATCAGAAAATCATAAAGTTGCTTTTGGGAAGTTAGTTGGTGGTGGATTGTTTTTAGCAATCGGTTTTGCCTCTTGGGGAGGGATACAGTTTTTCCTCATACCTATAGGACTGTTTATTGTAGCGCTTCCCTTCTTTAGAAAAGATCATAAATTCCTACTTTGGGCAATACCAGTCTTTGTAGTAACTACAGTTCTAGTCTCCTCTTTATTCGCAAGACCCGGAATTAGTTTTCTCACAGGCATTGGTGGATTTGCTCTAATTGGTCCAACCATATTTCTAGTTGTTCTAACATTTATTCGAAAATTTAGTAAACAAGAAAATGTAGTTAGAAATAGTTTAGCATTTTTAGGAGCTTCTATTCTAGCTGGTTTTGGAATAATTTCATCTAATGTTCTTTCATTACCAAGCTTTCGTTATCTTAACGCAATAAATCCATTTTTAACTACAAAAGATCCTCTTGTCGACTCTGTTGCAGAACATGCAACACCAACACTCACTCAAAATTTTTTCTTTTTATCTGTGTTATTATTATTTGCCGGTCTAGGCGTATGGTTAATTTTTAGAAAAATAGCTAATGATAATACTTCATCATCAATTAAAATCAAAAATGAAATGTCCATATTTGCATTGATTCTGGGGCTCGTTGGAGTTTATGCAGGTGCGACTTTTGCAAGACTAGAGCTTTTTACATCCATATCGGTTATTATACTTGCATCGATTGGTCTTTCTGTTATCACATCAGAAATAATGAAAAAAGAAACTGTACCAAAACAAAAGTCCATTAATGTAAAAGGAAGGATCATTAAGATCTCATATAGTGTTGCTATAATCATTTTGCTCCTATCTCCTACTGTATTTCCACCTGATACTAATTGGATCTCTGCAACCAAAGCACCGCCAACCATTCTTAATGGCGGTTCTAACTTTAACATGGCAACAGATGATTGGCCTGCATCCCTGGAATGGATTAAAAACAATACCTCTCAAGACGCTGTGATTGCCTCATGGTGGGATTACGGATACTGGATAACTACGCTTGGTGAGAGAACATCGCTTGCAGATAACGCTACCATATCCACAGACAGAATAGTCACAATAGCAAAAATGTTTCTTAGCAGTCCTGACAAAGGATGGGAAATTCTTCAACAATTAGAGGCTGATTATGTTGTGGTGTATGTGGTTGGCCAAAAGTTTGTTTCAAGCGATCAAGAATTTTACATACTCGGTGGAGGCGGTGACGAAAGTAAAAAGCAATGGTTTATGCGTATTGCAGGCCAAGACCAATCACAATTCCTTCAAAATGATGGATTTACTCCAACAAATTACTTTTGGGAAAACACACTATTAGGAAAAATGTTTCCATTCACACCTATAGCTTATGTTGATCTTAATACAAACCAACAATCCCAAATCTATGAATCTGGTTTTACTGCAATATATGATAAAACGATCAAGTATGAAAACAATAACGATCCTCTACAACTAGTATATTCCTCACCGACTTTTAATAGAAATGATACTGGGGTCATATCTGGAGTATTGGTATACCAAGTCAACCACAACTATAAATCAGAATCATCTTCAGCTGAAACAAACTCAGAAGTTGAACCTACGGGAGATGTAGCAACTCTTTCTACTTCTTTTGGTGATATTGTAATTGACTTCAAAGAAGACGTTGCACCTATAACAGTTGAGAATTTCAAGAAGCTTGCACAAGCAGGATTCTATGATGGAACTTTATTTCATAGAATAATGCCAGGTTTTGTTATACAAGGAGGGGATCCAAACACAATCTCAGGACAGCGAGATACATGGGGAATGGGAGATCCAGGATATACAATACCTCCTGAATTCAGTGACCTCAAACATAAAAAATATGTTGTTTCTATGGCTCGTGGATCCGATATAAACAGCGCAGGTTCTCAATTCTTTATAATGCTTGGGGATGCTTCATGGTTAGATGGCCAATACACAATATTTGGTGAAGTAATATCAGGCAAAGAAATAGTTGACAAAATAGCTTCTCTAGAAACCAACTCAGAAGATCAACCGCTTGATGTTGAAGCTGCACGCATAAAGAAAGTTTCTATCCAAATAATAAAATAAATTCGAAAAATATCTAACTAAACTTTCTAAATATTTTACAAAATTTACTTGTAACGATCGGAAACACGATATCTCGCGTATTTATCATCCGGTGAATATTTTCCAGGATGAACCGTCACAGTTTTATTTCCACATTTAGGACATTCATCCTTTAATGTATATTTTTTACAATCAGTGCATTTGCGCATCTGAAATCTCATATTAACCCTCGCGAGTCTTCTTTGATTCTTCCCTAGTAAATTTGAAAGTACCGCCTTTCTTTTCAAGTGAAGCTTGAATTGATGAAAGTACTGGTTTGAGCACCCTTTCGGCTGTCTTAAAATTCTGAGCAGAAATAGTTAGTCTATATTTTGGGGCTCCGATGTAATTAATTTCCACAGTGGCATCTTTATTTTCGATAGCTTCAAGAAGTGATTTTTTTATAATCTCTACCCCATCAGGCTTTGTACTTGTAATCTCCAATACGCCGCGTATTTCTACATGTGGAACTTGAATCTTTGAGCTAATTTCTTCTATCGCAGAAATCACTTTTTTGGATAGATTCAATCCATCTAAGACTGCTGTTCCTTTTGAGACTATTTCTGAAAATGCATCATAAACTGAATTGAATTTGCTAATCAAAACCTCCTCTAGCTTATCCACCTCTGTCTGAGAAAGGCCAGCTTTTGACTTCAAACCATCAA
>DATIAR010000096.1:0-2530 GCA_035457865.1 Nitrosopumilaceae archaeon | reverse complement strand
ATGATATACAATTTCGAATCTACTGCAGAGGGCACAAAGGTAACTCCGCTCTAGCCGCCAGTAAGCTTGGCAAATCTCTCGTTCTTGCTTAATTTTTCCATAAAGTGCAGGTTTGACAAGGCAACAACTGCTGATTCCCTTACTGGTTCACTTGAATCTGAAAGTGCATCTTGCAAAGTAGCTTTTGCATCTTGGCTACCTATTACACCAAGAGCAATTGCAGCTTCATGTCTTACAAAGAAGCTTGGATCATTTTTTACTGCATCCTCAAGTGGTTTTACTCCACTCCTGTAACACATCTGTCCAAGTGAAAAGGCAGCTTCGTGTCTTACAAGCTCGTTTGAATCATTTTTTAGAACCTTGGAAACATGTGCGACCATTTCCTCGCCTCCAAAGTCTACAAGAATGCATACCGCTCTTGTTCTTATGACATAGTCTTTGTGATCCAAAAGTTGGACAAAGTATTCCTTGTCCTTTTTTTCATACCTTTCTTCCATTTCTGATAACAACTCGATTCGTGAACTGGGAATAACTTCCATGCACACAATTTTATAAGCGAATATTTATTCATTGATAAAGATGACCCGATGTAGATACTGGCACCTCTCAACAGAAGAGCTAAAAAAAGTAACATATGATCCAAAAAAGGTACTTGTCTGGGAAATTAAATGTGCAAAAGACGATAGTGGGACACACTTTGCAGTATTTACTTATCGAAACGGCACTCCCTGGGACTACAAGGAAATTAAGGGAATTGTCTTTTATTACAACATGATCTCTCGTGATGAAGTTAACAAAATAGCAGAGTTTCTAAAAGCCAAGTTTGGTGGAGATCCAAAAGAAAAAGGAGAGCGTGTCTTCTTGATAGGTTCTCGCGAGATTTACTCTCCAAACGATATTGCCGAACTTGCAGCTGAGATTGGAAACAAGTTTGAGACAGGTGTTGAGATCTCAGTAGAACTGGAAAACTTTACACCTCAGGAACAGGAACAAAGTAATTTTCCTTCAAGCAAACTCTTACCGATTCCGGGCAAGTAGATAAATATGGATTTGGCCAATTTTTAGATCTCCGATGGATGAACTAAAACAAATTGGCACACATCTTGAGGAATTAAGAAAGCGACTGATTAGAATCGTTTTAACTGTTGTAATAATTTCTGTCTTTATCCTTTCATTTCATCTAAACGCATTTGAATACAACGGAATAACACTTTACTATCCAACCCCTGATCCACTTGACAACATCGCAGCTCAAGTCACTGTAGCAATGAAAGATCAAATGGTTCCAGAATCTGTGCAGTTAATTCAGACTGCGCCAGGACAAGCTTTTTTTGCCCAGTTTTATGTCGCAGGACTGCTTGGTATCATTTTTGGGATGCCACTGATAGTAAAGGAACTCGTTGGCTTTGTATCACCTGCTTTGGACAAAAAAGAAACCAAAATTATCAGAAACATAACCATTCCTGCAGTCGGCCTTTTCATAACCGGGTGTCTTTTTTCATATTTTTTTGTGACGCCTTACATTTTGGAATTTCTTTACAAATATGGTGAAGCAAGCGGCCTTGTTACATTTCTTAATATAGTTGATTTTATCACATTCGTACTACAGTTTCTCCTGGCATTTGGAATATCGTTTCAATTGCCGCTAGTAATGTATGCAGTCTCTGCATCTGGAATGACTGATAAAAAATTTTGGAGAAAAAACATTCGCTATGCAACAATAGCGATTGTAATCTTTGGGGCTGTAATCACTCCTGACGGAAGCGGAATCACGATGTGGTTTGTTGCGGGTCCAATGATGGCACTGTATCTTGTAGGTATGATTTTTGTAGAACGCCAAGGCAGACAGATTGCAACACTTAAATCTTAATCTGACAAAATCAGAGTATGGCTCTTGCCGGTATGGAATGGATCTGGATTATAATCGCAGTAGCTGTTCTAATATTTGGTGCAAAAAAGATTCCTGAGCTTGCACGCACTTTTGGCAAAGCCAAAGGCGAATTTGAAAAAGGAAAAATCGAGGCAGACAAGGAACTAAAAGAATTCAAAGAAAAACAAGACCCGAAATAAAACAACGCTTTTTTACCCATAAACAATTCATTAGCTTGTGATCAGAAGATCTGAAATTCAAGAAATTGTTAATGGGTATTCTGATCTCACTGTAGGTACACTTGGGAGTCACTCTGCACTTGAAATAATGGATGGCGCAAAGGACGAAGACCTTAAAACCGTAGTAGTGTGTCAAAGGGGAAGAGAAACGCCATACAAAAGATTCTCAAGAATTGCTGATGAGATTATAATTGTAAACAAATTCAAAGAGATGCTTGGTGCAAAAATTCAGAACAGACTTCGCTTGTCAAACACAATAATTGTGCCACACCGTGCACTTACTGCATATCTTGGCTACAAAGGAATAGAAAACAACTTCAAAGTTCCAATATTTGGAAACCGCGCACTCTTTCAGGCAGAAGAACGCTCGCACAGAAAAAATCAGTACTATCTTTTAGAAAAGGCAAGGATAAAGCATCCA
>DATIAR010000095.1:0-4915 GCA_035457865.1 Nitrosopumilaceae archaeon | reverse complement strand
CTTTAGTAATGCATCATAAATTTCGTCAGAACCCATCAGTGCTCCAGTGTGGGACATGGCTGCCTTTGCTCCTTCTGGACTTCGCCCCGATTTTAAAACAACAATTGGTTTCTTAATTGGATTAAGACGTGTTATTTGTTTACAAATTTTTAGAAATTCTGGACCATTCCCCAGATCTTCAAGATACATAACTATGACTTTGGTTTGTTCATGTTCTGCAAGTATCCTTAGAATATCCACCTCGTTAAGATCTACTTTGTTTCCCATGCTAATAACGGCAGAAAACCCAATTCCTTGAGCACTTGCATCTTCTACCAAAGCTGCGCAGATAGCCCCACTTTGTGAAACAAGCGCGATTCCGCCTGATTTTGGAGTTACTTTTAGAAATGTTGAATTCATCATTGTCTGTGGTGCAAGATTCATCACACCAAGACAGTTTGGGCCTATGATTCTCAGACCATACTGTTTTGCAATTTCTCCTAATCTTCGCTCAAGTGCAGCCCCTTCTTCATTTACTTCTTTGAATCCAGCAGTAATTACAATGGCGCCTTTAATCTTCTTCTTCCCACATTCTTCTAGTACAGAAGGTACTATGTCATTTTTTGTTATAATTACTGCAAGATCAATTTCCTCGGGAACATCAAGTACGTTCTTGTATGCTTTTTTATCAAATACTGTTTCTCTAGTAGGACTTATTGGAAAAATTTTTCCAGTGTATCCTTTCATTATGTTTGATGTAATTGCTCGCCCTACACTGCCTTCTTTATCTGATGCACCGATTATTGCAATAGATTTTGGAGAAAGAAAAACAGATTCAGCCATTTTTAATGAATTGGGATCAAATAGGATTGTATAATAAGTTATCCGTTAACTTCCAAGCATCTTCCCTGCCAAGTTTTCTTTTCTTGGAATCCACTTTATTGAAAGATTAGAATACTTACCCATCAAATTCCAAGCTTCCATTGCCAAGGTTCTAAGTTCAGGACTGTTTATGGCATATTCGTGGTTTATTTGTGATACTGTGTTTTTAGAATCACTGTAAATGTTTATCTCGTCTTTGTAATCTGAAAATTTTTTCAAGGCTGTAATTATGGCAAGATATTCTGCTTGATTGTTTGTGATGTTTGGTTCCTTCTTATAGAAAGATTCGCCGGTCTCTTTGACAAAAAAACCAAATCCAGAATTTGGTCCTCCTGAGCCATCTACGTATATGCTAAGCGTCATCTTTGTATAACCTCGTTAGTTTAACACTGAAATTCACGACTGCCATGTATATTGTAGTTGATATTGATTGAGAGACAAGGGATGCTAAGTAGGGATCATAATTTTCTTCCAGTAAATAATATTGTAGGAGCCATCTCACTATGGTATATACCACTTCCCCAATACCAAGCGAAGTTATGATTTTGATGAGATCCTTTTTTAGTGCAGCATTGTCAGTCTCTCCTGATTTTAGAATGTATTTTTTTCTATGATCTAGATAATACAATCCACCAAAGGTGGAAAAGTACACTAGATAATCTACTACAAGTGTTAGAGTTGTATTCAGATAATGTTCTTGATCTGAAAGAAGCTGTGCGACAACAGCTGAAATAACAATTGATGCTGCAAATCCAAGTAGAATGTTTTTGTTTAGCTTTAGATATTCTTTGTATTGTTGTCTCACAAAAATACTGTATATGACTCACAAATAAATCAGAGCTATTGTAATGTGATCTTAAGAAAGATCAATATGCCAGCAAATTCTGCAATATGAACTGCCAAAAGATATGGTAAAAGTGCTGCAGCATAAAGCTCCATCATAGAAAAGTATGCATACACTCCGATGATGTTATGCAAAAATAATAATCCAGCAAAAAATATCATACCCAATGGAAGCTGTGCTTTTGTTTTTTGATACATCTTGACAAACACGCCAATCAAAACGCCCAACACAATCATGTTTAGACCAGATACGATTGTGCTGATTGTCATTATTGGTTCCATGTAAGAAAAATTCATTCTCCTAAGCTTATTTACTTTTTTCCAATTTGGTTACAATTTCGTCAAATGTTTCTAAATTGACTTCTAAGAATGTAGAAATGAAAAAAGTGACTCCGTATTTGTCGCCAACTCGTGTTATGAGGTTGTTTTTTTCAAGTACGCCTATGTGATGCTGGATTGCTTTGTAGTCCAATCCAAGCTCTTTTGCTAGCTGGTTAGCATTAAGCGGAGTCTTTCGTATTGTTGTTATGAGACGCATCCTGTTCAGGCCACCTTTTGATCCAGCAAAGACAAACCACAAAAGACGCTTTGCGTATGGATCACCTGCCATTTCGAACAGTTTCGTGTACCTTCAAACAATTAAAAGGTCTTTGGAAGAAATCTTAAATCACAAGTATGATATTCTAAAACATTTCATTTTACTTCCTTTAGTTTTTCAACAAGTTTTTCTTTTTTTGGTATACCAGTAAATTCTAATTTTCCATTTAAAACCAAACCAGGTGCAGTATATATTGGATATTTTTGAAGATATTCTGGTTTTTCAGTTACGTCTATTTTTTCATATGAAACTCCGATATCGTTGAGCATCTTTTCAAGTATGCTACAATTTGCACAATCTGGTGTAGTCAATATTTCTACTTTCATGTCTTTTTTTCTACAAATTGGCTGGGATTTTTTTCAAAAGCCCACCTGCAGCTAGCGCAACAAAATCTGTATTCTTTTCCATCATGAGTTAATGATTCGTTTTTTTCATCTACTTCCATTCCGCAGACTGGATCTTTCATGCTGTTACCTCCTTCTTATTGATGACATACCATACAATAGGCATAGCTATTAATCCAAATAATATGATTGGCACATACTCATTAGGAACTTCATATCCATAGATGTTTTCATGCATATGCTGCCCAACATGAAACTCTGGAGGAAGACTAGTAATAGATACGAGATTGTTCCACGCAATGTGAACAAATGTTCCTTCATACCATTGATGTCCTCCCGGAAGTCCATTGATTATCAGAAATGAACCAATAACAACAAGCATCCATCCTGTAGCTTTTTCTATTGAGATTCTTTTAGATGTGAGATTCTTTGTAGCGTTTATTCCCATAATTGCAAGTACAGACATCAGAATTAATGGAATGGACCTTCCTATGCCATGAACGAGGCCAAGCGATGTACCAATTTCTATACTGCCTGTGTTTGCAACATAAATTAACAACCAGTAAAACAATGGATTAGGACATCCTACTCCGGCATTCCCCAACAAGGTACCCATCAGAAAAGACTTTGCATAATCACCACGACTCTGAATGAATCTTGGTGTACCAGAATAAGATGGCATTTTTAGTTTAATGAGCTTTAGTTGCGACAAGCCAAAGACAAAAGCAGCAATTCCTGCAATAAGAAACATCAGAAAAGAAATTTGATCAAGCGAAGCTGTCTTACCTAGAATTGCAACTCCAATTCCGTAAGCAGTAATTGTTATTGTCAATCCAGCTCCAAATAACAAAGCCATACCAAGTCCTTTCTTGTGTCCTTGGCCCATGCTTAATGGAACTATAATGAAGACTAGTGGCAGTGTACAGGGCAATACAATCATAGAAAGACCTGCGACATAAGCAATGATCAGCCAAGAAAGATATGACACGTTTTGATCTCCTTTGACAACAAGATTACTAGTTAATGAAAAAACTAGTCCAACAAAAACTAGAGAAAATAATGCAAATGCTACTACCAATACTGATTTCTTTGCTACAGTTTGTACTGACATGTATTTTTTATCAATGGTTTGATACTTAAGCACTGAACTTTACAAATGACAAGTTAGAAATTACTTTACAAATGTAAAATGTTCAAATATAGATGGCAGAATATCATAAATAGATGCCATTTAGATTAGATGAGGTTGATGTTGCGTTACTTGAATCACTTATCAGAGATGGAAGAAAATCCTTCCGCCAGATTTCAAGAGAGATCAAAGTCAGCACCCCTACTGTCAAAGCCAGATACGAGAGGCTTGTTAATGTTGGTTTGATAAAGGCAGTTTCTCCTGTCTTAGACATGGGAAAACTGGAGAGTAAGACAAGTGAACGACTAGATCAGGTTCGTTATAAAGTACATCAAGGTCATGGGATAAAACTTGACAAAGGCTCGCTGGTGAAGATGAGTTGCGATTATTGTAAAGGCCCTGTCCAAGGAAAACCAAGTATCTTCAAATTTGCAAATATGGAGAGATTTTTTTGCTGTACTTCCTGTCGAACTTTGTATAAAGAAAAACACAAAGGCAGAATAGAGTCACTTTCAAATCTTAAAAATACTTTTTAATTTTGAAAAATTTTTCTAAAGAATTTAAATAATACGAGAATCAGTCCAAATTGTGATCGAATCACTTGGTTTTATAACCTCGATGTTTCTTGGTTTTAGACACGGTTTTGATTATGATCACATGGTAGCCATAACAGATGTTGCAAATACTCAGACTAGGAAAAAACAAGCGATGTTTCTTACATTATCTTATTCATTTGGACATGCACTAGTTGTAATTTCAATTGGAGTATCAATAATACTTCTTGGCATAAACATTCCACAAATGCTAGATGATTTTATGGGTAAGGCAGTAGGTGCAACACTTGTTATTTTAGGGATCTACATAGCATACCATCTTGCAAAGAAAGGAGAAAAAGAATTTCGTACGGCAACTAGATTTACAATAATTGCAAATAGCATACTTTATGTTTATTCTAAATTAGGAAGCAAATTACTTGGACAAACAATACCTCAAAGACGGGTCTTTGAGAATGGATATGCTAGCCACTCCTCTTTTGTTGTAGGAATGATACATGGGATTGGAGCTGAATCACCGACTCAGATTGCCATATTTGCCATGTCTCTTGGTTTTGGAATAATTCTTGGAATTACTGCTCTTGCG
>DATIAR010000094.1:0-15494 GCA_035457865.1 Nitrosopumilaceae archaeon | reverse complement strand
ATAAAAGACAAACAAATTTCTAGATTCTACTACAAGATTTCATATACTCCTATAGAGTAAACACATACTATGCAAGTGCAAGTATTGATGTTCAAGCAGGATGATCCAAAGAAATGTACAGCTGCAAAGATTGTAAAATTCAAGCTAGCAACAAGTGTTAGAAAAACTTTGTCAAATACATTGCTTTTAGATCCGTTTGCACAAAAAACACTCTTGAGAAGAGATGCTTCTCTTGTAGATTCTATTACCGGCATTGATTGTTCTTGGGAATTGGTAGGAAAAACTTTTGCAAAAAAATTTTCTGGTATTGCAAGAAAACTGCCACCCCTTTTAGCTGGAAATCCCGTAAATTATTCAAAACTTAATAAACTCACAACAGTTGAAGCTATCGCAGGTGCAGCTTTTATCATGGGCTTTGAAAGTCTTACACAAGATCTTCTTGGAAAATTCAAATGGGGTCACACATTTTATGACCTGAACCAAAATCTTCTAAAGGATTATTCTAAAGCAAATTCTGAAGAAGAGATCAATTCTATCATAAAAGAATATGGTCTTTTGGCATAAAGTCAACAGTTTTTCCTTTTATCAGGTGTCATAGTCAACGGGTAGAGATTTATTCGACCATTTTTTCCACACGGATAGGATATGTCTACTGAAAAGTCATCATCTGGTCTAGTTCGTAATCTCTCTTTGCTAGACATAACTATGGTGGGAATTGCTGCGATGATAGGTGGTGCCATATTCGTACTGGTAGGACCAGGTATGAATGAAGCAGGACCTGCACTGATGATTGCATTTTTGATAAACGGAATAATTACTATGTTTACCGCCTTGACCTATGCTGAACTTGGCTCTGCATTACCTGAAGCTGGTGGCGGATACAAGTGGATAAGGGAGGGTCTCCCAAGACCAAATGCCTTCATCAGCGGTTGGATGGCATGGTTTGGTCACATGATCGCAGGAAGTCTATATGCAGTTGCTTTTGGTGCCTTTTTTGGTCATTTACTTACTGTTACTGGAATCACAGATTTTCTTGGTGGTGCACCTCCTGACAAAATATTGGCAGTTCTTGTAATCATACTCTTTACTTATATTAACATCAGAGGAGTTTCAGACACTGGTAAAATAGGAAACGCTATTACATTTTCACAACTTGCTATTATCGGAATTCTTATAGTGGCAGGCTTGTTTGCAATGGCTTTTACAAATCCTAATTGGCCAACAAATTTTGAAGAATTTTTTCCAAATGGGAGTATTGGCTTGATAATTGCCATGGGTCTGACATTCATTGCTTTTGAAGGATACGAAATAATCGTACAAACTGGCGAAGAAGTAAAAAACCCAAAAAAGAATATTCCTAGAGCAATTTTCATATCGTTAGGAGTTGTCGTAACTCTTTACATTGTATTTGCATTTGTATTCATAGGTGGTCTAGATCCAGCAGAAATCGGAAAAGCATCGTGGCAATTCATAGGTGAGCATAGGGAACTTGGAATAATAGAAGGAGCAAAATTTCTATTGCCTTTTGGTGCCTTCATAGTTCTTGCAGGCGGACTTGTGTCAACACTTTCTGCACTAAACGCTACAACCTTCTCATCAAGCAGAGTTGCATTTGCTATGGGTAGGCAATACAATCTTCCTGTAAAATTTAGCACAATTCATCAAAGATACAAAACACCATATTTTGCAACACTTGCGTCTGGATTCATCATGGTAATTGTAGCAGTGTTGTTACCATTAGAACAGATTGCTTTAGCCGCAAGTGTGATGTTTTTGTTTCTTTTTGCTCAAGTCAACGTGGCAGCGATAACAATCAGAAGACTTTATGGCCACAAGCTTGACTATGGATTTAAGACTCCGCTCTTTCCAATTTTACCATTAATTGGAGTTTTTTCGACAATAGGTCTTTCAATATATCTTTTAATTTATAATCCACTGAGCTGGTTAATTGCAATAATCTGGGTAATAATTGGCTTCTCAGTTTACAAAGTGTACTCTATTAAAAAGGAACTAGAACACTACGCACCATTAGTAGCCAGTGAAGGACCTCAAGAAAGAAAAGACTATCGCATAATGATCGTCTATCAACCATCTAGCGCAGAGAAATTAGCAAAAATAGCTTCTGCAATAGCACAAGATAAAGAGGGAGAAATTTTATTTCTTAATGCAGTTATAGTTCCAATACAGCTTCCTTTGTCTTCTGCTCAAGGATTTGCAGGACCTGCTATGAAGTCTTTTGATGAACTAAAAAAATTACTGCCAAAATCAGTTGAACATAGATATCTTGTGAGGCTCTCACATGATACCACTGAAGCCATACTTGCAACAGTAGAAGAACAAGGAATTAATCTGCTCATAATGGACTTTCATAATCTGCGTAGCAACAGAAAACTACTCTCCCTTACCACATGTGACATTATTGGAGTTAACATCAAAGAAAACTTTGACAAGGAGTTGACAAACATTGTGGTGTCGTATGATAAAGGAAGACATTCAAACCTTGGACTGGAAATTGCAAACTCTATTTCAAATTCATTAAATAGTAAAATACGAGTAGTCAGGGGTGTTGTTGAATCTCCTGAAGAAGAACGTGATATTTTAGGTAGAATTAATGAAAAGATGTTTGACCTTGACATGAAAAAAATTCCAGTTGAAAGAGTCTATCCACAAACAGATAATGTAATACCAAACCTCCTTCAAAACTTCGATAACAACACGCCAGAAATAATAATCATTGGAGCAGGGAATCAATCAGACCAAGCATTTAGCCCAAAAACAATGGAGGTAGTAGAAAAATCTCCAAAGACCGTTTTTGTTATACGTAATTCTAGGCTATCTGGAATCCAAGCTAGATATTTCTGGAATGTAATTGCACCAAGACTCAGAGAAAACCGATTTATCTATAGGATCTATCTGGATGTGTTGAGGTTGATCTTTTTCATTAGGATGAAACGAGCAAAATCTCGTTCTGATGAAGATTACTTTGCACCAAAAATGTAATTTAACACACTACTGCTCTTAACAATCTTAAAATAGAAATTTTCACTCCATATTGACAAGTGCGAGCTGGTGCACGAGCTACTGCTACGGCAGAGGAAACTCCTCCCTCCATGCAGTAAGTGTGATCCAGAGATGGATAACCAGAGATGGTTGGCTCCAGAACAGAAAAAGATCTGACCCGGCGTACTATGATGGCAAAACCTGAGGTTTCCGGCAAAGAATGAAAAAGCTGCCCCACACGGAGCAAGGCCAAACAAAACTAAAAGGCTGCACTTGGTTTAGGTAGGCCGCATAGCTGAATCTCGTAAAAACAGAAGGAGGGTTACGGCTGGCACGCACTATTTTGTTTTAATGCCCTTTTTGTTTTTTGAGCTTTTTATCACTCCACACTAAAACAAAGACTGCAACTGCAGCACCAGCAGCTGCCATTCCATACATTACACCTACTGGAAATCCTCCAGTAGAAGTGGTTGCATAGCCTTCAGGTACTTTAGGACTGGAACCAAAGTATTCTGCCGCATCTACTTTAACATCAGTAACAAACCCATCTATTGAAATAGTTGCAGAATTTGCTGACTCTACTGTTCTAATTACATATTTTTTATCAGTTGTAAACTCTACCTCTTTTTCTTTCTCGGTTTGAATTCCTTCTCTTATGCTGCTTTCACCCATAGTGAAACTTGTAATTACTAATTTCTCAGTGTATCCCCACTTGGCTGTTTCTGAAATTGTTCCAGATGGATCAAAAAGGTGATGCCAGTTGGAAAGTGGCTGTGTCAAAATTCCACCTGCATCAATCAAATTATCATTCAAAAGAGTTTCACCTTCTGTACCTACGATTTTTTCATATACTTCAGGATTCTCTTGCTTTAAGAAACCTATCAATGTATTAATATCCACATCACCATGCTCTGTATCTGTTATTGTTACTGGTCCCTTTACTGTGATTCCTCGCCACTGAGCATCTATAAGAGCTGGATTTACATCGTCCGCTGGTCGTAAAAGATAGTTTGTAATTGTAGGAACTAGGGTTACTTTGTAATCTACTGCAGTCTGTCCGCCTTGACCCTTAAGATGAGCTCGATATGTTAACTGTAAATCTGTAACAAAAACAGTGCTGTCTATACTTTGTAAATTAGAATTCATTTTAGCTATAAGTTCAGAGACGCCAGGTGTGTCTTTGTTTGCCTCAATGCTTACCAAAATATCTTTACCGTTCAATAATTTTGAAAGTTCTCCACCATCTGGATATTCTATAAAGACTGTCTTCAAAAATTTGAAGGTAGGTTGTGCCTCAGTTAGATGTGTACTAATTCTAGCATCAAGCTGAGCTGCCCAAACAGGAGAAATGCTGCCAACAACTAAAAGGCTAATTAATCCAACTGAGAAAATCAGACGTATTGACACGGAAAAACTGCTTTTGCTGAGAGTAATAAATCTTCTTCTTTTTCAAAACCGATTAATTTCCTAATTTGATGTGATCTAGCAAAAGTAATTATTGTGCATTTGTCTTCATAAACAAATCTTGGTGATCTGAAAAAAATGATAACAATACTTGCTGGCGGGACAGGTTCTGTAAAACTTGTTCGTGGAATGTCTTCTCAAACAAGAGATATCAACGTGATATCAAACGTTGGTGACAATTACTGGCTTTACGGCTTGTATGTGTGTCCTGATATCGATACAATTCTTTATGGGCTTGCAGATTTGCTTGATACTGACAAAGGCTGGGGAATAAAAAAAGATACTTTTGGATTTTTACGCCAAATGGAAATACTTGGAGAAGAAACTTGGTTTAAGATCGGAGACAGAGATGTTGCAACCCATCTTTTAAGAACTAACATGCTAAAAAATGGCAAAAATCTAACCGATATTACAGCTTGGATGTGTCAAAAATTTGCGATTGATACTAAGATAATCCCTGTAACAGACAACAGTGTTGAAACAAGAATAGTGACAAACAAAGGCGAACTACACTTACAAGAATACTGGGTAAAATACAGAGGTCAGGACAACGTGGAGGGAATAAAATATCTTGGCGCTGACAAGGCACGTGCAAATCCCGCTGCAGTAAATGCGATTCATGATGCGAAGCTGGTTGTAATTGCGCCAGGTAATCCGCTTACTAGTATTGGACCTATTTTATCCATTAAAGGAATTAAAAAAGAGCTTTCAAAATCAAAAAAGAAAGTTGTCGTTGTAAGTCCGCTTGTTGGTAATAAAGCAATTAGCGGTCCTGCGGTAAAGTACATGGAAGCTGCAGGAATGGAAGTTTCTGCGTATGGACTTGCTAAGATGTATTCAGAAGTTGCATCACATATGGTAATAGATTCATCAGATAGATTGCTTACAAGAAAGATTGAAAACCTAGATATGCACGTGTATGAAACTAAAATAAAAATGAAAGACAAAATTGAGGAAGATGCACTTGCATCATTTATTCTAAAACAAGTGCATGTCTAAATCTAGAACTGCAGCGATAGTTCCTGTAAAAACTTTTTCGAAAGCAAAAAAGCGACTTAATCTAACACCTGAAAAAACTGAGATTATATGCAAGTTGATGTTAGGAGAGGTTCTTGGAACAATATCAAAATCATGCCTAATAGAAAAGACTGCCTTGGTAACGAGAGATGAGGCTGCGTTAGCTATTGGAAAAAAATTTGGATGCATAGAAATCATTGATGAAAAAGAATCGGGAGTAAATAATGCGGTAGCCTTGGCAGATGAATATTTTCTAAATGATGGCTTTGATGCAACCGTTGTTTTCCCTCAGGACATTCCTCTAATACAACCTGATGATATCCAATCTCTGTTTAATTTTAAAAATTCTCAAAAATGTGCGCTAGTCGTTCCTTCAAGAAAGTTTGATGGTACAAATGCTCTTTTTCGCTCTCCTGTAAATCTGATGAAAACACATTATGATGAAGACAGCTACAAAATTCATCTTAGCACCGCAGAAGAAACCTCTGCTTCATCAGCACTTGTTTTAATAAGAAGAATAATGCTTGATGTAGATGAGATGTCTGATCTACAATTTATTTCAAACTATGTTAAACCACAAATTTCTAAAATAATTCAAGACTTGTAAGTTATACTAGTGCCGTGCGTTCTTTTTTTGATTTAAGATAATTTAGGACAAAAATAATTATTGCCAATGTTCCTGAAATAAAAAATAAAACTTCAAGTGTATTAAGAAATGGATTTGATGCTTCATTTGAAATTTGATTTATGTCAGACATGAAAAAAATATATGAAAATATGAAATAATTTGTTGCCCAATGAAGTAAAATTGCTGGCGCTAATCCATGTCTTACATAAACCCAACCTATTATTACGCCACTTATAGATGCCTGTGCAAACTTACCAGTACTCCAGGGAGAACCAGAAATTATGTGTGCTACTCCAAAAAATATCCCAACTACTATTACTAGACCTAATACTTTTTTGTAATTTGTAATTTCAAGATTCTGTGAGGGATGCCATAACGACTTGAAGAAACTTCCAATTGATATTTTTGTAGCAAACATGGCAAAAAGAGGTAAACCAATAAGAAACATCCTAAATCCTATTTCTTCAGTTAGTGGTGATGCTGTAATGCGAAAAAACTGAATTAGTTTGTTTTGGATTTCCGGTGGTTCTACAAAGATTCCAAAACTTTGTTGTATGGAGTCTATTATGACAGACACCACAATTAAGATTGAAAACCATGTTAACATGCCAAGAAGGTAATTGTTTTTGATATTGTGCCATCCTTCACTTATTAGGGAAGAGAGGGCTTGAGAAAAATTAGTTTTAGGACCCAAAAGAGAAACTGCAAACAAAACTAGGTACACACACCAGACTACAATGAAACCATCGCCAAGCTCGAATTGAATTGGAATCTTGATTCCTATACCAGCGATAAAAACATCAAGACCATCAATAGGGAAATCAAAAATTATTTCCTTACCAATATCTGAGTTAAAAACTACATATGCTCCGATAGGAAAGGAAACTATCATTAATCCAAAGATTACTGATGTTAGTGCAGAATATGGCGTAGAAAGAGCCTTGAAGAGTTTATCGCTTTGCAAATCAACTAATGTACTTCGATACTGGATTCAGGAAATCCTAACTTTACCAAAGTTCCCTTGATTGTATCTCTATGATCTCCTTGCAGAAGGATGTAACCATCTTTTACTGTGCCACCACATGCATACTTTGCTTTTAATTCTCTAACCACTTTGCCAAGATCATTCATCTTTGGATTTACTCCTTCGATCATCGTTCCTTTCTTTTTGAATCGTCTTTCCTCTAAGCGAACAACAATCTGAGTAGCATCTTTTTCAAGTTCACCACAGGCGCATAAATCATTAGGAAGTCCGCATGTATTGCAGATAACCGCCATTCAAGATAAAAAATCGCTTTCCCACTATTAAGCCTTGTCCGTGTCTATCTTTTTTACTTAGACTTGTAAACAAGATTTGTGTCAAAAGATCTTACCAAAAAAGCTGTAGAGATGCTCCTAAAAGGTGCAACTCTGATAAGCGATCCATGTCCTTACTGTAAAGGCGTTCGCGTAATGAAGGATGGCCACGCACTTTGTGTAAATTGTGGCAGGGAGGCAAAGGAAGACATTCCTGTACAAGAAAAAACTGAAAATACGACCATTGCAAAATTTGAACAAAAACTAAAGGTGCTTTCTGAAGAACTTGAGCATGAGAAAGATCACCAAAAACAGCAACAGATCATGAAGTCGATAACAGATCTAATGGCAATAATAGAAAAACTCGAACAATAACCCAAAAAGTATTTATGTAAAAATCTTGCCCACAAAGACAACCATGAGTAGCAAGAAATCAGCACCTCTACCTGCATCAAGCGCTGGTCTTTTGAGGTTCTTTGAGGATGAAACTAAAGGATACCGCGTCCGCCCTGAGATAGTAGTATCTATCCCAACTGGTTTAATTGTAATCTCTTGGATTCTAAAATTGTTCTTCCTACCATGACAGAAAATGCCGATAATGTATCTCGTATCCATAAGAGATACTCGTTGACTTTACTTACTCCTTCCTCGCCCTATCTTTCACTTTTTGTCTCTGTTGTTGTTGTATCAATCCTTGTACTACTTGCAGAGCTAGCTTATTTTGAAAACTATGACAAGTTTTTCATCCATATGTTTGTTGCAATAGGGGTACTACTTATCACACAAATTATTGATGCTCATCTTTTGCACACAGAAAAATCCAAAGCAAGACACATCTCAGGATTTGGAAGTCTTCTATGGCTTGTAACAGCGTTAGGCGGTTTAATTTCTGTGCCCATATTTTCTAAACCAGAACTTTTACCAATGTATCTAACTGAAGGAATGTTTCTGTTTGCAAGTTTTAGAATAGGAATCTTTACTTCAGTTCTTGGTGCAAAAATTAAACTTGCTTGGGCAATATGTTTGATACAACCACTTGCATTGTTTTTGGCAATCATTCCGTCTAAGTTTTGGATTCCAATGCTTACTGACTTGCAAGCAATTGGATATGGAATTGTCTTTTTAGTAGTAGGGACAGTTTGGACAATAATAACAGACAGAGCTGGCGGTCCCAACGTTCCACGGACACATAGAGTATTACAAGCATATGTTGCAGCATGGACACGAAACGATCCTTCCAAGATGGAACATTTGATAGAAGAGCGTTCTCAACCATCCAAAGTGTCAACGTTTCAAATTAAATTTAAAACAAAAGAAAATGAGTTTCGAATCGTTTTACCTGACGTTCACCCCGGACCATTTCATCCAATAGGTGGAAGTAACATTCCCTATCAGATATATAAAAACCTGAACTCGTCTGCAATGGTAATGCACAGCATCTCTGATCATTCACTCAACTTGCCATCAAAATCTCAGGTTGATGCATATCTGGCTAGCTTTGCGAAAAGTTCTGTCCTAGATCAAGGAAATAAATGTACGAAACCAGTTATTGTACAGGTAAACAAAACAAGAACAGTTGGCCTGTTGTTTGACAAGACAGCAGTTCTTATTCTGTCACTCTCCCCACACGGAATGGAAGATATTCCACTCTATGTAAAAAATGAACTAGATCAATATGCAGCAAACCGTGGATTTGACAAACTCTTAATTATTGATAGTCACAATGCGATGGGGGAAGAGATATCTCCAAACGATGCAGATGATCTCTTCAAAGCGGCAAAATCAAACCTTGACACTTTGATGACAAAAGAAGCATGGACACTAGAAATAGGATACGCAAACTTGGAAAATCAAAAAATTCTTGCAGACGACCTTGGTCCTGGTGGAATTGGAATCTTGTGCATGAAAATAGGAGATGAGAAATTCTTTCTTGCATGGTCAGACTCTAACAACATGCAAAACGGTTTTAGAGAAGAAATTGTAAACTCTCTTTCAAAAAATGGATACAACTTGATTGAAATGTGCACATCGGATACTCATTATAAAACAAAAGAGGCAAGAAATAAACACGGCTACTTTACATTTGGCAGCCTGTCTACTCCCCAAGAGGCATCTTCTTGGTATCTAGATCTGGCTAAAAAAGCAGAACAGAACATTTCCGAGGCTTCATTTGAAGCATTACAGCATCAAACAGATGTTAAAATTATGGGAACTACGCTTCTTGAAGACTATTCAAAATCACTTGACCGAACAATGAGAATTACACAAGCTTTTTTGATAGGAACTACCATCTTCTTTTTCTTAACTATGTTCTAATGTGTTAAGGTCATCTAAATTTCCATAAAACTCTTCACAAAAAGAGCTAAGTTGTAAAATTGGTATGATTGGAACTTTGTCTATGAATCTTATCTCTTCTTGATATAACGTGACAATTGCAGGAATTGCTGCCTTTACATTTTCGGTTTTAAGAAAACGCTTTGTTCTTTCTATCTGCTTTTTTACTGCATTTTCTAAAGATGATTGATTAGCTCTCTTCCAGTGCTTACAGTCAATTAGTATTGCGACATCTGACTTTACACCTACTACATCTATCTGCATTCTAGGTTTTGTTAATATTAGATTCCGGGTTGTTTCAAAGTCACTAGCATCTAAAATTTCTGCAGCAAGTGATTCAAAATCTTTCCAACCAAGTGATCTTGAAACTTCATCAACAGACGCACCCATACGTATTGCTAAAAGACAGGTCTTTAGTTTGTCATTCTCATCAAAGAAAATTTGGTGATCCTCATATGTTCCAATTCCATTTTGTAAGAAACTATCAAGCATAGTCCTAGCAGTCTCTTCATCAGTTCTTGTAACCATAGAAAAATCCTTGATTGACATGCCTCCAGGAATTATTCCATCAATTCCTCTGACTAGAGTTTGGAGATTCAACAGGGCTGATTTTCTCGTTCTAATATATACATTTTAATAATAAATGGTAAAAAATGGTAAAATTTGACAAGAACGATTTTTTCAAGTATTTAACATCTTTGTAATGCGATCGTCTAAGCTCGTGTCAATGATATAGAACGATACAAACCAAAGAAGATTAAAAACAGTTTCAATCAGTCAAATCATGAAACTCTTTCTAATAGTGATACTCCCTATCTTCGTTTTTGGTTCAGTGGTTGCTTTTGCTGATAAAGGAACCTTTGTAGATACAATTCAGTTTGTCGAATATTCTGATGAAAATACTGCCCTAGAAGAGGTAAAAAATGGAAACTTGGATCTTTATTATTATAGAATCCCATCTGAAAGAATTGAGGATCCAAAATCAAGGGAAGGACTGAATGTCTATCAATCTACAGGTGGATCATACAGCATTTTAATCAATCCTGCTGAATCTGAAAAATTCAATCCATTTTCACTAAGGGAAGTACGGTTCGCACTAAATTATCTTATAGATAGAGAATTGATTGTAAATGAATTTCTAGGTGGATACGGTATTGCCATGATATCTGCATACACTCCATTTGATTCTGATTATCTTCTGGTTCTAGAGGAACTCGAGTCATTCAACTTTAGGTATAATCCAATGCTTGCCGAAGAGATGATTTCTAACTCTCTTCTTACAGCTGACGCTGAAAAAATAGATGGAAAATGGTTTTATGATTCAAAACCCATTGAAATAATTATTTTTATCAGAAGTGATGATCCTGTACGAAAATCAATCGGAGAAGTTCTTTCGGCACAGCTAGAAAAGATTGGTTTTGAGGTCAAAAAGGATTTTGGAGACCTGAATAAGGCATTTTCTATTGTTTATGGAAGCGATCCTGCAGAACAAAAATGGAATATTTACACTGAAGGCTACTCAGGGAGATCCGCATTTGTAAAATACGATACTCTCGTAACCGCACAGATGTATTCTCCATGGTATTGTAATATGCCAGGACTTTGTGACCCGACTTACTGGAATTACCAAAATGAAACTATTGATTTAATGTCCCAGAATGTATTCAATGGCAACTTTACCTCTGCACAGGAACGCGCTAAACTTTTGAAACAAGCAACTACCATCGGCGTACAAGAATCTGTTAGAATATTTCTTGCCAGTAAAATTGATCAATATGTGTCAGCTGAAAAGATAACTGGAATTGTAAATGACTTTGGCGCTGGTGTTCCAACTAGGTTCACACCAATCAATATACAAAGCGATTCAAAATTGATAAGAATTGGAGTGAAACAGATCTATCAAGGTGCTTGGAATCCAATAGGAGGCTTGAGTGATCTCTATAGCACATCTATTTGGAATGCAATTGCTGATCCTGCCACATTCAGACATCCGTATACAGGTCTTACAATACCAATCAGAACGCAATGGGAAGTTGAGACTGGAGGACCAGATATAAAACTCAATGTACCAGCGGATGCAATAAAATGGAATTCAACTCAACAAAGTTGGATTAAAGTAGGTGAAGGTAATCAAGCCACAACCAAGGTAACATTTGATCTAAATTTTGGAAATTGGCACAATGGTCAACCAATGGACATGAACGATATTTTGTATCCTATTTATTTCATGTACGAATGGACTTGTGATACAGAGGATGATAGAACCTGTGATTCTGAGTATTCTCCTAAAGCTTTACAGGCCGTGCAAACAATTGTTGGAGTTAGAGTTATTGATTCTGATACCATCGAAGTGTATCAAAATTATTGGCACTTTGATGAAGCAGAGATTGCAGATTCTGCAGCAGTCTGGGCAGGAATGCCTTGGGAAGTAATATCTGCAATGGAAAAATCTGTAACAGATGGCAAGGCAGCATTTTCTAGATCAAATTCAATAGGAAACAACCTAGAATGGCTTTCCTTACTCATACCTGATGATGCAAATCAGATAAAATCAAATCTTGAAGAATTCAAAGAAACAAAATTTATTCCAATCGCACTTGCATCTCTGGAATCTGATCCCTCTTATTATGATGCAAGGTATGATTCAACTATTTCATGGATTGGACAGAAAAATCATGCTGTAATTAGCAACGGTCCTTTTTATCTTGAAAACTATTCCCCAGAAGCAAGAACCATAACAATAAGATCATTTGATGATCCAACATATCCATTCAAGGCAGGACATTGGCAGGAGTTTACAAACGTAAAACTTTCTAAAATAAATAGTGTTGAAATGCCTGATTTTATAAAAATAGGAGAAGAAACAACAATCCCTGTCTTTGTTAACGACGATTCTACGATCTATTATTATTTCATTAATGCAAACAACGAGATTGTGGTATCAGGTACAAAAAAATCCGAGGATAACAAAATCGATATCGTTTTATCAAAAAATGAAACTGAACTTTTTAGCATTGGTGCAAATGACTTGAAGATATTCTCAGTATCAGATTCTGCTTTGCGACCTGATATTTTTCGTACTGGTTTTTTAGTAGTGAATGAAGAGTTTAAAGAACCCGCTGAAGCGCTAAACCCTGATTCTGGAATTTTGTCCGCAGATCAAGATTATGTTGTGCCCGCTCTTGTAATTGTTGCAATAATTGTACTATTTTTGATTCTTCTAAGGAAAAGGAAGAAAACATCAATTGTTATCAAAAAGGAGAATAAATGATCTCTAGATGAGCTTCAAAAAATATCTTCTGACCAGGGGCGTAACCATGTTTGGCGTTCTTATGGCTACAATTCTGATCACGATCTCTCTTGTTGGTCAAAATATGGATGGAATATTGGAACAGAGCATTATAGTTGAGTGTAGAGAATCTATTACTAATGATCCGGAAAGTGTCAAAGGTCTCAGTCCAGAGGAGTTGGATGAATACATTCAAGATTGCACCGATGTAAGAAGAACATCTTTGGGTCTTGATACACCTTGGTATTCTCCCCAAAGACTTGGAATGACCATGTACAAAATCCTAATTCTTGATTTTGGTCAAGCTACATTTCTAACAAGCGATTCAGGTTCATCTAATGTCAAAGACATTTTGCTTGAAAAATTACCTAGGACAATATTACTTTTTACAACAGCAACTGTGATTGTTTCAGTGATTGGAATATTTATCGGTACAATTTCAGCAAGTAAACTAAACTCAAAGCTTGATCGATTGACTTCGACCTTTGCAATCATCAGCAGCAGCTTTCCAGTGTGGTGGATAGGAATGCTGATGATTTTTGCTTTTGCGTTTGTGTATCAGATTTTCCCTTCCAGAGCAACGCCGCTGATACCTGTGACGGATCCAGGGTATTTTGTAGCTTTATTGTATCACATGGCCCTTCCGCTTATCACACTTGTATTGATTGGATTTGGAACGTGGGCATATCTTGTTAGAAATTTTGTAATTGGAATACTGCAAGAAGATTTTGTAACTGCAAAAAGAGCAATTGGAATTCCTGAAAAAAAAATTCTTTTCAGACATGTACTAAAAAACGCTGCTCCGCCAATTGTGACTGTCCTTGCAATGAGCCTTTCAGGTTCCTTGGGAGGTGCAATAATCACAGAAGCAGTATTTGATTGGCCTGGTATGGGAAGACTTTATTTTGAAGCAGTCAACGTTTCAGATTTGCCAGTAATAATAGGCGCAACATATGTTCTTACAGCGTTTTTCCTTGTAAGTATATTTTTGGCCGATATTTTGTATGGTTATTTCGATCCTAGGGTGAGGACAGGATGAGAACAAGAGAGATCTGGTCAGATTTTTCAAAAAGTAGAATGGGATTAGCCGGGATAGGTATACTGCTTTCACTTTTTTGCTTGTCATTGATTACAGTAATCACCGTTCCAGATGAGACCTTTAGAGAATGGAATAACCCATCAAGCTGGATAACATATCCAAAAACATCGCAACCTGCTTGGATGAATTATTTCAGCTTGGAAAAAATCCCTGAACATAAGATTCTCAAAAATCCACAAGAGTCATCTCAAACTATGGGGGAAATTTCAACTTTCTCACAAAACTTTGCAATCGAATACAATTACGATGGGTTTCCAAGTGATTTTATTTATGAATACTCGGCAAAATATTCAGGCTCTCCATTATTACAGCTGTCAGTAACTCGTCCCGACGGAGTAAAGATCGATCTAATTTCAAGATCACTTCCTCAATCGGACGGTTCAATTTATTCAGAACAGATTTTTTCTACTGACGATTCTTTGAAAAAAAATCTTAGAAAACTTTCAACCAATTTCGATTTTCCAACTGACTTGTTATCTGCCGAAGATATTGTCTTTTCACGAATTGATCAAAATTCTATCTTAAAAGGAAAATACATTTTCCATATGAAGTTCTATAATGTAAATTCTAAAATTGAAATGGATAATTCAAGATTAATTATTGGTGGCAAAGTTTATGGTCTTATTGGAACTGATGATTTGAGACGTGATCTGGCTGTTGGAATACTTTGGGGGACTCCACTTGCATTGTTCGTTGGAATATCAGTTGCAATAGGCTCAGTCATAATCGGACTAGTCTATGGTGTCTACGCAGGATACAAAGGAAAAAAAACGGATGAAGCGTTGATGCGTTTTAACGATGTGATTATTTCTATGCCCGGACTTCCCTTGTTGATAATTTTAGCAGTAACTCTAGGAAATAACATATTTTTAATTGTTGGATTCTTGATGATTTTTGGTTGGGTTGGTACGGCAAAAATTTCAAGAAGCATGGCAATTCAAATAAAAACCCTACAATATGTTGAGGCATCCAAAATTATGGGACAAAAAGACATCAAAATAATCTTCAAGCATATAATCCCTCAACTCTTGCCTTTTACCTTTGCAAGCATTGCAATCTCAGTACCTTCTGCCATAACTACCGAAGCTGCATTAAGTTTCTTGGGATTGGGTGATCCGACTTTTCCTACCTGGGGTCAGATACTTCATGATGCAAACTCTTTTGGAGCTGCTGCTAGAGGCCTTTGGTGGTGGATTCTGCCACCTGGAGTAATGATTGCAATTACCGGTCTTGCGTTTGTCTTTATTGGAAACGCCATGGACAAAATAGCAAACCCAAGACTAAAGCGTTAAGGTTTGAACTGACGAATTAATTTTATGACCTCGTCATTTAATCTTAAAGTATATGCTGCAGCATTAGGATCAGTT
>DATIAR010000093.1:0-10642 GCA_035457865.1 Nitrosopumilaceae archaeon | reverse complement strand
TACAAACAATCTTCTTAATACTAAAATGAAAGAATTTATTCTAGAAATGTGATTTAGTGAAGATCTTTCATATAATCTCCTCAACGAAACCCATGGCAACACAAAGGCCCTGTTTTGATCTTTATAATGCTAGTTTTACATAGTTAATTGGGATTTGATGTGAATAAACCATGAGAACCTCGATATTAATTCGGTTGATTATACTCGTTCCTTCAATAATAATTTCTATATGGGCAATTTACACCATTTTAACACGGGTTCCTCCCTAGATTGTCTGGATTCATTTTTTAATTAGCCAATTTTGTCAGTGCATTTTGATGATTCCTATTTTGTAAACGAGATCGCATTTACCAAAAATTTTTTCAAACCATCGGTGATCGCAAAAGATATTTTAAAATAAAAAAGTAGTTCCAAATTTGGGAAGAAAAATATAAAATCGATCAGAAAATTTTTTCAAAAGTAGAAAAGCTACGCACTACTTTTATATGATAAATTTTTTGTGACTTTGATGAATTCAAAAATAGTTTTAGCAGTTTCATTTGCTGCAATCTTGGGCATTTCACTTGCAGTTGCAAGTTTTGCTCCAGCAGCGATCGCAGCAAATAGTGCTAACAAGTCTGTGTATTCTACCTCCGCACCCGTAGTAACATTCGAGGCAGAAGGCGAAGAAACACTTGCATCTACAACAATCAAGACAGCAAATCCAACAGATGTCCTTGTACTCTATAATGAGGAATGTGCTCTGTATACAGAGGTAAATCTCAAGAGTGGCAAGCAAACTACTGGCACACCTGGTGCTGAAATTGATACCGCACGTGCAGCTCACAACATTACGCTCTACGTGGACGGTACTCCAGTAGGTGGAGAAATCACAATGTGTGACAGAACCTTTGGAATCAGCACAAACATCTTGAACCAAATTCAAGATCTTTGTAAGGCAGTAGATGACATCAATGGTGACACCACCTTCACATGCGATGAAACATTCTTGAACGCATGGATCAAGACAAATTCTGCACATGGATGGAATTGGGTTGTACTCAACTTAGGTCAGGACTTTAACACAGATGGTTCTCATACCATCGAAGTAAAAGGATCCTACATTGATGAGGACGACACCGACAACGTGGAAAATGCTGACGAAGCGGTTGTAATTGGTGAGAGATCACTAATTGTAATCCCGACTCATCTTGATGTAGGCGCATAAATCAACTCCCTCTTTTTCTTTTTTTACAAATCATGACTTTGAATTTACATGTTTGAATTTTTTGCATTGATATTTTTGCATTTTTTTCAATAAAAAATAATTGGTTCACTTTAGTAAAAATTTAATCTGCCAGATTATAATGTATATTAAAATTTGTTTAGGATCACACTGCGTCAGGATGCGTCATTTTTTTCAAACAGATGTTGTAATAATAAAGTTTTGAAACAAAGTCTGCACAAGACTTAAAACAAGATCAGGCCTATTAGATATAGTGGTTAAAAGACACCGGTTGGTTGCCGCAAGTTTTTCTATAATGTTTTTACTTGTGAGTGGTTTTTCTATTCCGTATCAAAGCTTTGCGGACAATGATGAAGAAAAATTGAAAGGAAGATACATTGTTGTCTTAAAAGATGATCAATCTATTGATCCACAAGCTGAAGCTGATAATGCAAAAAGTAACGGAGCTGAGATTCTTCACGTTTACAATCACGCAATCAAAGGTTTTGCAATCACAGTTACAAATGAGCAGGCACTTGAGGGAATCAAGAAAAATCCAAATGTTTCGTTTGTTGAGCAAGATCAAATAGTGCAGGCCTTTGTACAGACTGTGCCGACTGGAATTAACAGAATGGATGCGGATCTAAGTTCCACTTTATCTGGCGATGGTACTGGTAGCGTAAGTGTCGATATAGCTGTAATAGATACTGGAATAGATCTCACTCATCCAGATCTGAGAGTATGGAACCAGGTAACTTATGTTTGGTTCACTTCAAACGCAAACGATGACAACGGTCATGGAACTCATGTCGCAGGAACTGCCGCAGCTTATGACAACTCTGCAGGAGTTGTTGGCGTAGCACCAGGTGCAAGGCTTTGGGCAGTCAAGGTACTTGACTATTCTGGAAGCGGTTATCTTTCCTGGATAATTTCAGGTATAGACTATGTTACCGCACACGCATCTGAGATCGAGGTTGCAAATATGAGCTTGGGATTTCAGGGCTCAACTAGTGCTGGAGACCAGGCAATCAATAATTCTGTTGCTGCCGGAGTCACTTATGTAGTTGCAGCTGGCAACAGCTCAACGGATGCATCAAGCTTTTGGCCCGCAAAAAATCCTAATGTAATCACTGTTTCGGCAATAGCCGATGGAGATGGGAAATGCGGCGGTTTGGGATTTAACACAAGTTATGGTGCTGATGATACTTTGGCTACGTTTAGCAATTATGGAAGCGTGGTAGATATTGCAGCGCCGGGTGTGCAGATCTGGTCTACATATCTTAATGGAGGGTACAACACTCTGAGCGGAACAAGTATGGCCAGCCCGCATGTAGCTGGTGCAGCAGCTCTCTACAAGGCAAATAATCCAGGCGCTACTCCTGCAGCTGTAAAAACAGCCCTGATAAATTCAGGAGTACCACAGAACAGCTCTTGTAATACATCACAAAATAATGGATATGGTGGTTTTAGTGGCGATCCAGATTCATCGCATGAGCCATTGGTTTATGTTGGAACCGTAGCACCACCTCCGCCTGTTCCACCAGATCCAACTCTTTCTATGCATATAGACGACATTGCAATGACAGGACAGCTCTCAAAAAAAGGTAAAAATAATTTCTGTCAAGCTTCCGCCACAGTTCTTCTCCATGATCAGGACCATAACCCGTTAAGCGGAGTCTCTGTAACTGGTCAGTGGAGCGGAGCATACTCTGCACTTCTTAGCGCATCGACTGGCAGCAACGGCAAGGTAACGTTTTCATCAAGTTCTGTCAAAGGATGTGGCAGCTTTACTTTTACTGTCAATGATGCAGTCAAATCCGGATTTACTTATGATTCCTCAAGCAATGTTGAAACAAGCGATAGCATAACGCTTCCATAAAAACTAGATTTGTTTTTGTATGGTACTGTAAATTTATTCTTAAACCATTTAAAAATTAAAAGCTTTCAAAATTTTTCTTGAGTAAGAGACAGATTCGTTTGGTCCTTGCAGGAAATCTATGAATCTTATATCTTAAACAATGCCTTGGAATTTTTATACATCAACCTATCACGATAATCTGGTTTCAACTTTAACTTTGCAACAAAACTCAAATAGGAATCCATATCAGATATGGGCCAATCCGTACCATACAGCAAGTAGTTAGGTTCCCCTGCATAATTTATCAATTCGGCTACCTTTTCTGCCATTATCTTTTCAAAGAAATGATCGAATTTTCCAACAGCCAGCCCTGACATATCAGCATAAACATTGTCATTTTTGTAAATTATTTCTTGGCAATCCTCAATCCAAGGATTTCCTAAATGGCAAACAACCACTTTTAATTCTGGATTATCAACTGCTACTTCATCTACGTGAATTGGATGCGAAAATTTCAACTTTCCTTTTTCTGTAAAGGTGTCTCCACTATGAATCATGACAGGTATGCCAAATTCTACACAAACATCATAGACCTTCTGATATCTTTTATCATAAGGATAATAGTGCTCATATCCGCAGTATATTTTCAATCCCTTTACCCTGCCATCTTTTATCCATCTTTCATACTGTTTCAAATCCTCGCCATCGTTATTGTCTATGCTATATCCCGCTACGATTCCAATGTTATCATATTTTTTCGTGGCTTCTATCAACTGTTCCGTTGAGGGCCGTTCTTCATTAACATAGTAAGAAGATAGTACCAACGCATAATCTACATTATGACTCGTCATTGAAAGATGCAATTTCTTTACTCTATCATCAAGCGAGGAAATATTTTCTAATGACCCGTACTGATTTAGGTGTGTGTGACAGTCGATTATCAACTAGGCTACCTTTTTGTAATAGGGATTCTTCCATTCTATGAACGTAGCATAATTTAACGAACGAATGTCTTTGAGATAGTTAGACAAAATTTTGATGAACTTAAAACCATTTTTTATCTGAAAACGGAGCACCGGTTCATCAATCTCTCCTTCAATTACTCTTCGAACATATTCATCCGGTGACATCTTATCTACAAATTCGCAATAGTTGAACAACCTTCCACCGGCAATTATTCTACGCAAATTTAATTGAATACACAGACTCTTCCTTGCATCATAAAGGAAAGTTGCAATCCCAAGTTTGCGATAATCAGGGTGCGTTGATACATCAGCACCATAGAGACTATCTCCCTTTGGATTGTGGTTTGCAAAACCAGAATCGCCGCAAACCTCTCGCCAAGTATGTTCCCTGTACTCTGGTTCAAGCTTTGTGATCAAACTGCTTACAGACCCAACAATTTTACCGTCATAATCTGCGCAGAATTGACCTTGAGGAAATATTTTCAAATGACTCTCCAATGATTTAGGTTTCCAGATCATTCCTTCGATTGCCATAAATGGGAATGAAACCTTTTGCAATTCAACTATCTTTGGAATGTCCTCGTAAGTGACATTTCTTATCTTTAATTTGGATTTTACAATGGACATTTGCAATAATTACACAACCAAATTATATTAACATGATTTTTTGTCTTGTATTGTACAGAACAGAATATGAATACTAATTGTTAAGTTATTCTTTTGGGGTTTCATTTTTTGGATCTGTTGGAACGTGGGTTTTTGTTTTTGCTAACGCAATAGTTGTGATAATAACAGAACTTAGTATTATTACAAAAACGATTTGAGGATATGCATCTGCGTTTGAGAGTCCCATGGTAAGGGGGATTGTTGCTACCACTGCAGCCGCAAGTCCACGTGGTATCATTGCAGCTGTTACTTTTTTTTCAAGGATGTTGAATCTTTTTCCAAGCGATATTTTGACTGTTCCTATCCTTGTTAGATAAATTAGGATTGCCCCTATTATTCCAAAGATGATGAACTCTATTCTACCTATGGTTGCAAGCAATCCTATGAAGACAAAAAAGAATGATCTTACAAGAAAGGTGAGCTGATTGTGTGTTGGGTTGTCAGAAGTAATTTCAGGAATCTTAAATCTTAGGTATCCTGAAAGAAGTTGCTTGTTTCCAAGCATTAGTCCAAAAATCAAGGGAGCAAGTGCTCCCGTTCCTCCAAGAGATTTTTCTGCAAAGAATATGACAAATAAAATTCCTATGCTAAGCATGTAGGAGTGTTGTGCATCCTTAAGTTTAGTCGTGACATAAGTCCAGGGAATCCCTATTCCAAACCCAAGAACTACGCCGACTGCCACAGATCTTCCAAAAGAACCAAGTGCAATATTGGGATCTAACTGTCCAGATATCAACACGTCGATTAAAACAAAAGCCGTGATAGTTACAAGAATATCTGTAATTGCAGATTCCAAACTTAACATTGATTTTGTTTCATCAGAAATTGGCAGCCGTCTTACCAGTCCAAATACAATAATTGAGCTACTGCCACCCACAATGGTTCCAAGTAGAACACTCTCGATCAAACTCCACTCTAAACCATAGAATGCAACTATAGTTACGCTGATGACTGATGTGACAAAACCAAGTATTGATAATAGCACGGCATAGTGAGCTGTCCTTACCACATTTCTAATGTCTAGGTTAAGCCCGCCATCAAACATGATGATTATGAGCGCAATAGCTGCAAAATACGGAACAACTTGAATAACAATGTCAGTAGGTATTATTCCAAGAATTGGACCAATAATCACGCCAAGCACCATGAGAAAAGCAATGTCTGGAATCCCTGTTTTTTTGAAGAAAGCTTCGCCTATGACCCCCAAAAAAATGATTATTGCCCCTGCCAAAAGGAGTATAGGCGCTGTGAGAGATTCTCCAATTAATGGAGTGAATTGTGGAAACAAGTCTTGAAATTTTGAAAACATTTCATGTATGACTTGAGTATAGGAAGAAGTACCATTGAAAAGGTCCATACAATCGGCTAGTTTTCGGGGTTTAAGAAAGTTACAAAAGTCAAGAAAAAGAAAATCACAAAAACTCTCGTTGAACATAATTCAATTTTATATATTTTTTAAAATTGAATTTATTTCAGATCATTTAATACTCATGAAAACCTTACCAAAAATAATGTCTAACGATTATACAAATGGAGAAAAAACTGAAAGTATCACACTTAGACTAGATAAGCAAGTCATGGATAAATTAAGACTCCAATCCAAAAATGATGGAACCTCCCTAAATTCTCTAGTAAATCAACTGCTTTCCCATTCTCTAGATTGGGACGTTGTGGCAGCAAAGGCGGGATGGTTTCCTCTACCAAAATACAGCTTTGTTTCAATATTGGATAAACTAGATGAAAAAACAATAAGTGAGGTGGGAGAGCAAGTAGGAAAGATCCTGTCAAAAGACATGATCTTGAAAATGAGAGGAAGTTACAATTTGGCAGGATGGATTTCTGTTTTAAAAAGTAGAGCTAGGGCAGCTGGCTTTGGATTGACTGAAATGGAAGATGATAATAATGTCAATTTTATAATGCAACATGATATGGGCCTTAAATCTTCATTATGGTTCAAATCCTTCTACAGTGGAATATTTAGTGAATTAGATCCATCATCGCAACAAGAGTATACAGAAAATACATTGGTTTACAAAATAAATAAGAAAATACTAGTAAGTCCATAAACAGTCAAAAGTTACTTGGGGAATTCAATTTATGGATTTGAATTTTTTTTAAAAGGAAACAGGTTCACATATCATGATGAAAACCACCATGACAGATCTTCCTGTCACCCAATATATTATTGCAAAACATCAATTAAAGGAACATGTCACATTTGCACTATTGAAACAACAAAAAATTTTATGCGCAACCATTTGCACTTAATTGGTTGCAAATAAGTCGAACTTTATTTAAGTTATTAAAAGAATATTTTTTTCATGGAACCCATAAAGCAAATCCATTCTTTCCACAAAGAATCTTATACCACCTTTATGGGACTCCTTTTAATTCAGAGCGAGTTGATATAAATTTGCAAATTGCTCAGGACCAAGATAAGGGTCCATTTCCAACTTATCATTCATTTACCTTGGAAAATTTTCGTAAAATTCCACAGATAGCAAAATTATCCGCCAAAAAACAATTCGAGATGGAAGTTGTAGGTAATGTACTTCCTTTTAAAACCAACAACTATGTGGTAGACGAGCTGATTGATTGGAATAACGTACCTTTTGATCCGATTTTCGTCCTTACCTTCCCCCAGAAAGACATGTTAAAACCCGCTCATTATGATGAGATGGCTAACGCACTAAAAATTGGTAAGGAAAAAAAAGAAATCCAGTTACTTGCTAACAAGATAAGATTACAGCTAAATCCACATCCAGCAGGACAAATAGAGCATAACATTCCTCAACTAAAAGATGGAACCAAGCTCTATGGAATGCAACACAAATACAAAGAAACCGTTCTTTTTTTCCCAAGCCAAGGTCAGACATGTCATGCGTACTGCAGTTTTTGTTTTCGTTGGCCTCAGTTTGTGGGTATGAAAGAGCTCAAGTTTGCAAGCAGTGAAACTGAAATGTTAGTTCAATATTTGAGAGAACATCCAGAAGTTTCTGATGTGTTGTTTACAGGTGGTGATCCCATGATAATGAAGACAAGAATATTCTCTCAATACATTAATTCTTTACTTGATGCAGATCTTCCAAATCTCAAAACTATAAGGATAGGAACTAAAGCACTTGGCTATTGGCCCTACAGGTTTCTGACAGATGATGATGCGAATCAAATGTTAGGCCTCTTTGAAAAAACAACCAACAAAGGTGTCCATCTTGCTTTAATGGCACACTTTAACCATCCAGTGGAACTATCTACTGAAGCAGTAAAAAATGCGATTTATTTAATTAGGAAAACTGGAGTCCAAATTAGAACACAATCTCCAATACTTGCACACATCAACGATGATCCTAATGTGTGGAGAGAAATGTGGAACAAGCAGGTTTCTCTGGGTTGTATTCCATACTACATGTTTGTGGTAAGAGATACAGGAGCTCAACATTACTTTGGCATACCACTAGTCAGAGCCCAAGAAATATTCAGAGAGGCCTACCAAAAGGTTAGTGGACTGGCCAGGACTGTCCGAGGACCAAGCATGTCTGCAAATCCAGGTAAGGTTCAAGTCCTTGGCACAGTGGATATTGGAAGGAAGAAGGCTATAGCTCTTCGATTTTTACAAGGTAGAAACCCAAATTGGGTGCAAAGGCCATTTTTGGCAAAATTTGATAATAACGCAGTCTGGCTAGATGATCTGAAACCATTTTCAGGTAAAAAATTTTTTTATGAGGATGATCTACACCAGATTCTTAACATCAAAAATTACCAAGAAAAAAAAACCAAAATAAAGAGGAAGACAAAAACTTCACTTTTTGATAAAATTAAAAACATGACACCATCCAATGAAAGAATCGCTCACAAGTGGAGAATAGGAAGAAGTAACTTTCCATAAAGAAGAAAATGAGAAGGGATACCAATAAAACACAGACAAAAAAGTTCTTTGTACTGATAAATTGTCATGAAGGTGAGATAAGATCCACTGCAAACGAGCTTGAAACAATTGAAGGTGTAAGAGAGGTTAAAAAACTAGATGACATATATGATATCGTGGTAGTTTTGGAATCAAAATCCGAATATGACTCGAAAAATATTTTATCTAACAAAATTAAAACACTGGAAACTATACAGTCGACCTTGACACTTCAATCATGTAAGGAGCTTCAAATAGAGATCTTCTAATGTCCGGCCAAGTCAAAGTTGAGGATTTTCTTTCGAGTGTTCACGAAAAATTTGATTATGTCGAATTTTGGTTTGTGGACATCTTTGGTGAATTACACTCACTGAGCATTCCAACGTATTCATTAAACGAAGAACATTTTTCTAAAGGAATTCAGAAATTGGATGCAAGTTCAATCAGGGGTTTCAGGTCTGTAGATGATTCTGATTTGTTGCTAAAACCTGATCTCTCAACGTTTAGAGAGCTGCCGCCATATTATGACAAAGTTCCTAGACGTTCTGCTAGGATTTTCGTAAATATTTATGATGAAAAAGAAAACGGCATTTCTAGGTTTAACAAAGATTCTAGAGGAATAGCCACAAAGGCAAGAAACGAGTTACTGAAATCTGAAATTGCCCAACCCAGGTTTGGACCTGAGATCGAATTTTTTATCTTTGATTCGATTCGGCTTGTTCCAGCTGCGGGCAGCGCAATTTCTTCATCTGGGGCAATAGGGTACTCAATAAAATCAATTGAGGCACCGTGGTCACAAGCCAATACATCAGTGAATCTACGAGGTGGTTACTACACCGCAAAACCAAGGGACACACTGGATATCATCAGAAAAGATATCTGTGATGATATGTACAAGTATTTTGGAGTTCAGGTTGAAGCACATCATCACGAAGTGGCTTCGTCTGGACAGTGCGAAATCAATATCCATCATGACGAGATGTTGTCAATGGGGGACACGATTATCACAATTAAGAATCTTGTCAAGGTAAAATCAAAACAAATTGGCAAGGTTGCAACTTTTATGCCAAAGCCAATCTACGGAGACAACGCATCAGCTATGCATGTACATCACAGTCTTATGTCTGATGACAAAAATCTTTTTTATGATCCAAATGACCAGATTGCAAATCTGAGTCAAAAAGGAAGATATTACATTGGTGGATTATTAGATCATGCTTCTGCTTTGTGTGCAATATCAAATCCTACAACTAATTCTTACAAACGGCTTGTTCCAGGATTTGAAGCCCCGATTGGAATATGTTGGGGACTAAGTAATAGAAGTGCGTCAATCAGAGTCCCAAAAACATTTGATGGAGATTATTTAAAAAAGAGAATAGAGTATAGAATTCCAGATGCCGCTTCAAACATTTATCTTCTTGAGGCCGGAATTTTATTGGCAGGCCTTGATGGGATAAAAAGGAAATTAGACCCAGGAAGCCCAGTTGAAGAAGACGTTTACGGTATGACACCGGAAAAGAGAAAATCACATAACATACACTTCTTGCCAGGTACGCTGAAGGACGCACTGGATGCCCTCCAGTCCGACAGAAGTTTCTTAGAACCAGTTTTTACAAAGGATTTTCTTGACACCTACTCTTCATTAAAGTATAAGGAATATTCATTATTTGCACAAACTCCCACCGCTTGGGAGGTTGCCATGTACTCAAATATCTAAATTGACCAAGAAAGAAATTGTAATATTTTTGTTAGGTAATCTTTTGCTTTGAATTTTGAGCATACCAGACAACCCTTTGTGGGAACGGTATTTCAATTCCTGCACTGTCAAGAGCTTCTTTTACCTTTTTCATAAAAATAGGACCTACGTAATCCCAATCATCACGAGGAAGCCACGTGAGAACCTTTAGATTTACACTAGACTCTCCCAACTGCTCAACCCACACTGCAGGCTCGGGCTCGGCTAGTACATACGGAAGAGTTGACACAGATTTTTTTATCTCCTTTATCGCTTGATCAATGTTTTCCTTGTAGGCAATTCCTACCAC
>DATIAR010000092.1:0-8593 GCA_035457865.1 Nitrosopumilaceae archaeon | reverse complement strand
TATGTCAATCAACTTGTAGTCTAATCCAAGTTTATCTACGAGTTTGAGAGCATCTTCAGTATCGGTTCTTGGTGTGACTTTGGAGTCTGGCATGAGAAGTGCAAGTGATTTGTCTTTTAGTGATGTTGCACACAAAGACGCAATAACTGCTGAATCAATTCCACCACTGAGACCAAAAATGACCCCTGATGATTGTCTTTGCAAAACCTCTTCTATGAGGAATCCCTTAATTTTGTTCTGAATTGATTTATAGTCTTTTTTTATAATTTCCTCAAGAAGTGTTTTATTCAATAATTCTTCAAGTTGGTTTTATGGAATTAAACCTTCAGACATCAACATAAAGGCCATCGCTTTTTACTTCAACCTTGTACGTCTGTAGTTTTACTCCTTTGATATAATCTAATAGTTCGCCTGTTCTGATATTATAATGCCAAAAGTGTAACGGGCATTCTACTATATCTCCATCTAACTTGCCAGGTGCAAGGGAACCATCTTGGTGAACACATATGGAGTCTAGCCCGTGGTATCCATTTTGGTTAAAGATAGCAACATGTTTCCCATCTATTACAAACTCTTTTCCTTTTCCTTCGGGAATCTCATTTTTTTCTGCAACCTTTGTCCAAACCATATTTTTCAAACCATGCTCTGATCAATATTTACATTTTCATTTGATAGCATTTTATACTTCTTCAATTTGAGACCATTTATGAGTAAAATAAAAGATCCGCGTCTTGCAGAAAAAGGCAAGCTATCTCACGAATGGGCAAAAGATCACATGAAGATCCTTACAAATACTATTTCTCGTCTAAAAAAATCACAACCATTGCGAGGTATTCGACTAGGTATCTGTTTACATATTACTAAAGAGACCTCCGTTTTGATAATGGGTGCAAAGGCACTAGGTGCCCAAGTCAGTGTATGTAGTGCAAATCCTCTTTCAACACAAGATGACATTGCCGCGTTTCTTGCATCTAATGGTATAGATGTTTATGCATGGGAAGGACAGACTCCAAAAGAGTATGACTGGTGTATTGAAAAGATGCTCAGCCATAAACCACAAATTATAACAGATGATGGGTCTGATTGTC
This sequence comes from Nitrosopumilaceae archaeon, assembly GCA_035457865.1. Taxonomy (GTDB): domain Archaea; phylum Thermoproteota; class Nitrososphaeria; order Nitrososphaerales; family Nitrosopumilaceae; genus UBA8516. Next base: position 7,505 of record DATIAR010000092.1, on the reverse strand, counting down.
ACAGTAAAGTTCATGGCAACAAAAAATTTTCTTCTCTGAAAATTATGGGAGGAACAGAAGAGACAACAACTGGTGTGCTCAGACTAAAAGCATTGGCAGAACAGAAAAAACTTCGATATCCTGTCATTGCAGTAAATAATGCGTATACAAAACACATGTTTGATAATAGATACGGAACAGGCCAAAGTACAATTGATGGTTATCTGAGAGCAATGAATCTGCTAATTGCCAGTAAACGTGTTGTAATAGCTGGATATGGATGGGTAGGAAGAGGGGTTGCATCTAGAATGAATGGAATGGGAGCCAAAGTCTATGTTACCGAAGTAGATCCAGTTCGCGCTTTAGAAGCACACATGGATGGATACGAAGTTTTACCAATGGAAGAGGCAGCAAAAATTGGAGATATTTTCGTCACAGCAACTGGTCAAACTGGAGTGATAAGAAAAGAACACATTATGAAGATGAAAGATGGTGCAATAATGGGTAACGTTGGTCATTTTGATGTTGAAGTAGAGGCAAAATTCTTACTGAACGAATCAAAATCAGTAAAAGAAGTAAGATCAAACCTTGATGAATGCTTGCTAAACAATGGAAAACGTGTTTATCTTATTGGGAAAGGAAGAATTGCAAATCTTGTAGCTGCAGAAGGGCACCCTCCAGAAGTAATGGCACAATCATTTTCAAACCAACTTCTTTCTATGATATACATAACAAAGAATTACAAAAAGATAGGGAAAAAAGTGATAACTGTCCCACCTGATATAGACAAGCAGATTGCAGTTGATGCACTAAAATCTATGGATATTAAAATCGATAAACCTACGGCAGCTCAGATAAAATACGCACATAGCTGGGGATAGCTTAAATTCATCTCGCGTTTTACTCCCTTAATGAGTAACAAGGCCATAATCACCAGTGCGTTACCTTATGCAAACGGTGAGATTCACCTTGGTCATGTTGCATCAACATACCTTCCTGCTGATATAACAACAAGATATCTAAAACTCAAAGGAGTTGAAGCATACTATATCTGCGCATCAGACGATTATGGAACTCCGATTCTATTACAAGCTGAAAAGGAGAAAAAAAGCCCAGAAGAGTATGTGAAGTTTTGGAATAAACGAGATTATGACGACTTTGCTTCATTTGGAATAAAATTCGATTTTTTTTATAGAACAAGCTCTCCTGAGAACGTGGAATTTGTTCAAAATGTATTCAAAAAACTGCAAAAAAACGACCACATTTACGAAAAAGAAATTGTTCAGTTTTACTGTCAGTTTGACAAAAAGTTTCTTCCAGATAGATACGTAATTGGAACATGTCCTCACTGTAAAGCCGAAGATCAGTATTCTGATTTGTGTGAAAAATGTGGAAGAGTCCCAGAAGAAATTGATAATCCTAGATGCTCAATATGTAAGAATCCCCCTGTAAAAGAAAAGACAAAACACTATTTTTTTAAACTCACAAACTTTGTTTCTAGTCTAAATGAATGGCTTGAACAAAGCCCATATCTTCAAAAAGACGTGAAAAAATATGTTCAAAACTGGATTCAGGATGGTCTAGTAGATTGGGACATTACAAGAGACATTACATGGGGAGTGCCAATTCCTCTTGAGGATGCAAAAGACCAGGTCTTTTACGGATGGTTTGATAATCATCTTGCATACATTTCTTCTGCAATCAAATTCTTAAATGACAAAGGTTTGGATGGCAAAGCATTTTGGAACATGGCAGACATTTACCATTTTATTGGAAAAGACATAGTATACCATCACTATCTGTTTTTACCTGCAATGAGAATTGGAATAGAAAAAGAGTACAAACTTCCAGATTATATTCCGACTCGCGGGCACCTCATGCTACAATCAAAGAAGATTTCAAAGAGCAGAAATTGGTACATCGGTCTTAGAGACTTTCTTGATCTTTATCCTGCTGATTATCTTAGATTTTATCTTGCGTTAATTACGCCATACAGTCAAGACGATCTTAATTTTGATTGGGATGAGTTTGCCACAAGAATAAATTCCGAGCTTATTGGCAATCTTGGGAACTTTGTAAATCGAGCATTAGGATTTACACAAAAAAGCTTTGCAGGAATTGTACCTGCTAAAGAAGAATTTGATTCTATTGATAAAGAGGCAGAAATGAAGATTAAAAACTTGTCATCAACTGTTGGAGAATTATTAGATCAAAACAATATTGATAGAGCTCTTAAAAAAATTCTTGAATTTTCAGCAAACTTTAACCAATATTTTCAGCACAAAGAACCTTGGAAAAACGGACAAGGAAGAAACAATTGTGTCTATCTATCGGTCAACGCTGCACGAAGTATTGCAATTGCATTATTTCCATTTTTACCAGAATCTGCAGAAAAAATATGGAGCCAACTTAATCTAAAAGATAATGTATGTGATCAAAAATGGGACTCAATTTCAGATTTTAGAATAGAACCAAATCATAAACTAGGAGAAGTGTCCCCGCTCTTTAAAAAAGTAGAAGAAAGTGAGATCAAATCATACAAAGCAAAACTTGGTGCCTAAAAATATGAAAAAACTACGTGCATGTCCTATCTGCCCTGGGTGTGGATCTAAAAAGTTTGAAAAGATCAAAGCAGAGGAAACAATAGTCAAGTGCATAAAATGTGGAAAAGAACTGATAATCTAGATATCGAAAGATTATATTTGCAATAAATTGCCCACCTCCTATGGCAAAAACTTGGAAAGACGATCAAGTCAGTTTAGATCCAATCAAGAACCAAACAATCGCAGTGATTGGATATGGAATACAAGGTAATGCGCAAGCTAACAATCTAAAGGATTCTGGTCTCAAAGTCATTATAGGATTAAAAGAAGGAGGTGAGAGCTGGAAAAAAGCTCAATCTGATGGACACAAAGTAATGAAAATTTCAGAAGCTTGCAAAGATGCTGATATTATCCATGTTTTAGTACCTGACATGCTTCAGGCAAAGATCTACCGCGAAGAGATTGGGCCAAACCTTAGTGAAGGAAAAGCATTATCATTTTCTCATGGTGCCGCAATCCACTGGGAGTGGATAAAGGCTCCAAATAACGTTGATATCATCATGGTTGCACCAAAGGGCCCTGGCTCCAAAGTAAGAGAAACATATCTTGAAGGATTTGGTACTCCATCAATTGTTGCAGTATATCAGGATTATACAAAAAAAGCATGGGACAGGACACTTGGAATAGCAAAAGGAATTGGAAGCACAAGGGCTGGAGTTATTCAAACAACATTTCAAGAAGAAGTAGAAACAGATTGGTTTGGTGAGCAAGCTGATCTTTGTGGTGGATGTGCTTCTATGATTATGAATGCATTTGAAACACTAGTTGAAGCAGGATACCAGCCAGAAATTGCATATTTTGAGGTCTTGCATGAATTGAAACTAATTGTTGACATGATCCAAAGATATGGAATTAACGGAATGTGGAGACGAGTCAGCGAGACTGCGCGATATGGAGGTCTTACTCGAGGACCAATGGTGATGGACAAAGATGTCAAAGAAAAAATGAAAAAAGTTCTAAACATGATTCAGGATGGGACATTTAATCAAGAATGGATTAGTGATTACCAGAAAAACGGTAAAAACGCTTTTGACAGATACATGAAACAAATAGAAGCCCATCAAATAGAACAAGTCGGCAAGAAAATGCGACAAATGATGTGGCCTGATTCAAAAGAATAGCTAAATTTTTCTTAGTTTTGAAACACCGGAAGTAATATGATCAATTATAGTAGATAATGGAGTTCCTGGACCAAAGTTTCCACTGACTCCAGCTTTTTCAAGATCCGGTTTGTCATCTTCTGGGATTACACCGCCTCCAACAACTAGCACATCTCTAATCCCTTTTTCTTTTAGTGTTTTGACAACTCTTGGAAATAAGGTAAGGTGAGCTCCATTTAGAAGACTAAGAGCTACCGCATCAACGTCTTCATCCTCAACTATCTTGGCAATTCTTTCTGGAGTGGCAAAAAGTCCTGAGTAGATTACTTCCATTCCTGCATCTCTGAATGCGCGACATAACACCAACGCCCCGCGGTCATGACCGTCAAGACCTAGTTTTGCAACAAGAATTTTTATCCGGCGAGTGGCCGTCTTTTGAGACATAGCAGTAAAACTGCCTTTTGGGTTTTAAAATCTTTGTTGGGATAAAATCTGGATGTCAAAAACAAGAAGATTTTATTGTGGATACGACCGGTTATTCTTTCTATATGGATATTGTAAGTGATTTAAAACATGGTAAAAGACATGCGATTGCAAGAGCGATATCAATTATAGAAAACAATGAGAAAGAGGCACGTTTGTTGATAAAAAAAATATTCAAAAGTTCTGGAAAATCAATCATAATAGGAATAACAGGACCTGCAGGCGCTGGGAAAAGTTCGCTCATAGATAAAACTGCACTTGAGTTCAAAAAACTTGGTTACAAAGCAGCTGTGCTTGCAATTGATCCAACTAGTCATATCACAGGCGGAGCAATACTTGGTGACAGAGTTAGAATGTCTGAATCAACTGATTCAGGAACTTATATCAGAAGTATGGCGTCAAGAGGTGCAACAGGTGCAATCTCACGCGCTGTAAGAAACAGTATTAGAGTATTGGAATATGCAGGATTTGATACGATTATTATTGAAAGTGTAGGTGCGGGTCAGACTGAAGTCGAAATTTCAAAAATCGCTGACATTACTGTGGTTGTTTTCAATCCAAACACTGGTGATAGCATACAGACAATAAAAGCAGGACTCACTGAAATTGGAGATATTTACCTTGTAAACAAAAGTGATCTTAGCGGAGCAGCTCAGCTATTTGATGCAGTAAGAGATTTTATAGGGATGTCAGAAAAAAATCCTCCAATAATGATGACTTCAACAAAATCAAACAAAGGTATAACAGAATTTGTAAAAAAATTAAATGAGCTTATAGATATGAAAAAGAAATCAAAAAACACACAAGAAAAATCTAGGCTTGAGACAGAACTAAGGGACATTGTTTTAAATAATGTTAAAACCAAAGTTGACAGAATGCTTGATACTAGTAACACCTACGCAAAATATCTAAAGAAAGTACAATCAAAAACATTAGATCCGTTTGAGGCCGCTGAAAAAATTTCAAGATCAATAAAGTGATGATATGAAAGTAGTAAAAACAGATTCAAAAATTCCTGTAAAACGGGTCTATGACTCTAAGGTAAAGCCAAGAAGCAAAGATGAACAACCAGGAAAATATCCGTTTACTCGTGGTGTGCATCCTGGAATGTATCGCGATAGATTGTGGACTATGAGACAGTACACTGGATTTGCTACTGCAGACAAGACAAATGAGAGATTCAAGTTTTTACTTGAAAGGGGTCAAACTGGTCTTAGCATGGCTTTTGATCTTCCAACACAAATAGGATATGATGCAGACGACCCACATGCAGAAGGTGAGGTGGGAAAAGTAGGAGTTTCTATTACTTCACTTAAAGACATGATGGCTTGCTTTAATGGAATTCCTCTTGACAAGGTAAGCACATCTATGACAATAAACTCTACTGCATCAACACTACTTTCATTATACATCGCAGTCGGAGAATCGCAAGGTGTACCAACTAATGCATTAAGAGGTACCACACAAAATGACATTTTAAAAGAATACATTGCAAGGAACACCTACATCTATCCGCCAAAACCATCAATGCGATTGATTGGAGACATGATAGAGTACTGTTCTAAAAAAGTTCCACAATGGTATCCGATCTCAATCTCTGGATATCACATGCGTGAAGCTGGTTGTAACGCTGTGCAAGAAGTTGCCTTTACAATTGCAAACGCAATAGAATACATTGAAACTTGCATTGAACGCGGACTAAAGATTGATGATTTTGCACCAAGGCTCTCCTTCTTTTTCTGTTGCACAAATGAATTTCTTGAAGAGATTGCAAAATTTAGAGTAGCAAGAAGAATATACGCAAAAATAATTAAAGAAAGATTCCATGCCCGAGATCCAAAATCGATGCATCTTAGATTTCATGTACAAACCAGTGGTGAATCACTTACTGCGCAGCAACCTGACAACAACATTGTAAGAGTAGCTATACAATCTATGGCAGCAGTTCTTGGTGGTGCACAGTCACTTCATACTAATTCAAAGGATGAGGCGTTAGCACTTCCGACAGAGGCAGCAGTAAAGATTGCACTAAGAACACAACAAATTGTAGCACAGGAGAGTGGAATCACAAAAACTGTAGACCCAATTGCAGGTTCTTACTACGTAGAATATCTTTGTGATCGAATTGAAGATGAGGTTAACAAATACCTTAAAAAAATAGATAGAATGGGTGGTTCACTTGTTGGAATAGAGCGAGGGTTCTTCCAATCTGAAATCAGGCAAAATGCCTACCGCCTAAAACAGGAAATTGACAGTGGTGAAAGAATCATAGTTGGTGTTAACAAATTCACAGATGCAAAAGAAGTAAAACAGGAACTAATGAAAATAGATAATTCTATAGAAACACAACAAACAAAAAATCTCAAAGAACTAAAAAGTACTCGTGACAACAAAAAGGTAGAAAACATTCTTTCAAAAATGAAAAGCGCATCAGAAAAAGATGAGAATCTAATGCCATATATCATTGATGCAGTAAAAGGATATGCTACACTTGGTGAAATAAGTAACAATTTCAGAGAAGTTTTTGGAGTTTATCGTCCAAAGGAAATATTCTAAAATGAAAATAGATCATATCGCAATTGCTGTAAACAATGTCGAGGCTGCCGCAAAACAATACCAACAAGCACTTGGAGTAAAAGAAGTGATATACGAAACAGTAGAATCAGAGGGTGTAAAACTTGCAATACTTCGATTAGAAAATGGAAGAATCGAACTGATGGAGCCAACTCGTGATGATAGTCCAATCAAGAAATTTCTAGAAAAAAAAGGAGAAGGACTACATCACATGGCACTTGCAACAGACGAGATCGAAAAAGAATATGAGCGCATGGAAGGGTGTGGGATCCAATTTCTTGGTAAGGTAAGGTCAGGTTCTGAAGGAACAAAAATTGTCTTTATCCATCCAAAATCATTAAATGGCGTACTTGCCGAACTTTGCTCTCATCCAAAGCACTAAATCTATTCCATCATTTTTAGAGTGTCTGACGCAGTAATTATTCCAATTATCTTACTGTGCTTTGAAACTAGGATACACTTTGAAAATCTGACAAGTGGAACTAGAGTCTTTGCAGGAGTGTTGTATTCTACGATAGGAGGACGTGGCTCCATGACCTCGGACAGCTTTATCTTTTTTCGTTGTGTCTCATCACTATCTATCAAATGTTTGACTAGTCCGTCTTCGCTTATCAATCCGACAACGTCGCTTCCATCAAAAACTGGGATCTGACTAATCGAATGCTCTTGCATCTTTTTTATCGCATCATGCAACGAATCAGTTGTTTTTAGTTTTGTGATCTCTTTACTGCATATGTCTCCAGCCTTCATCGAAGATTGATTTTCT
>DATIAR010000091.1:0-47985 GCA_035457865.1 Nitrosopumilaceae archaeon | reverse complement strand
GTATGATTTTGCATATGTGGAATATACAAGGAACCTTGCTGTGTCTTTTTTCATAAGCTCAGCCAGTTTGTCTATTTTTTCAAGAGCTATTGCTGTGAAAAGTTCATCCACAAATCCAATTGCATCTTTTGTTGGGAATACTTTTCTACCTTTTAGTTGTTTGAGTTCAACTAAATCTAAAAATTCAATTTTTGTTTCTGGAGAAACAACAATCCCTGTAAACTCTGATACTTTTTCTGCCATCTTGGGAAAAATGGAAACAGCCAGAATCTTGATTTCTTGAAATTTTACTAAAGAAGATAGTGCTTGTATTGCAATAGAAGATGAATAGGTTATTTCTTTTTCTTCATTTATTTCAACAGATAGCTGATCCATTAATGCTAAGGCAAATTCCTCAAACTCTTCCATCTTAGATGGTGACGCTCTGAACTAATTTAACATTAATTATTTTGTATATGGACCTCTGTTTGTTTAAAATGATCTGATGTCCCTTGAAAATTGAATTGTGTAGTACGAGGTCATCCTGGTCGTGAATTCGACCCATGGAAAAAATTGTTTTTTCACAAGGTTTGGCCTTTGCATCTAAAAATTAGTTCGTCTGTATGACAGAACATTACTGAGTATATATAATGGAAAGATGTCGAAGCAAATATGACTCAAACAAAGCCGATGGTAAGCATCGTAAATGTTGTGGCTTCAGCATCGGTTGATCAAAGAATTGACCTCAATGATATCACAAAAAAATTTCCTGATACGGAGTACCATCCTGAACAGTTTCCAGGATTAGTATTTAGACAAAAATCACCAAAGACTGCTACACTGATCTTTAGCTCTGGTAAGATGGTTTGTACTGGAGCAAAATCTGAAGAGCAGTCAGTAAACGCAGTAAAAAGCGTGGTACAAAAGTTGCGAAAAAGCAAAATAAAGATAAAAAACGAACCAGTTATTGTAATACAAAACATTGTGGCCTCGGTAAATCTTGGTGGAAAGGTTCACCTAGAAAAAGCAGCAAGAAGCCTTCCACGAAGCATGTACGAGCCAGAACAATTTCCTGGATTGATTCACAGAATGCTTGATCCAAAAACAGTGATTTTGATTTTTGCATCAGGGAAATTAGTTTGTACTGGCGCAAAAAAGGAAACCGAGGTGTACAGGTCAGTGCACAACCTACACACGATGCTTGAGGAAAAAGAATTAATGATATACGACAGATGACTCGTTTTTAACTAAATCTTTTCTTCTTTGTTGTACTAACAAAATTACTCTAATTGTGTCTAGTATTGTAGCTATAATTACACAATGATGAAATTCCAATATAGTTTGATCATTAATACTGAATTTCATGAACTTTAAGACAGTTCTTATTGAACATACTCATACACAATACATGCTGGCACGATGCAAGGTTGGATTCAATTTTACTACTGTGGATTCGCCTTATTACATCGGTGGAATATGTGACCCTTTGATCGATCTAATAGATATTGAAAAAAAGCTTCCCCCTCACATCAAAAAATCACAATATAAAAAAGACAGGGGTTCAACAAAAGTATCTGCAGAATATTTTATCAGTTATGAAGATACAGATCTTCCAAAACAAGAGCAAGAGGGTTCTTTTGCAAAATTTGTGGGCAGAGATCCCTATGAAGAGTTGCTTGAAAATGACATTGAACTAGTAAAAAACCTCATAAAAAAGTCATATGGTGTAAGCAAGAACCAGAATGATAAAATTGAACACAAAATAATTCTTGAAGATCGTAAATTAATCAAGGTTTAACTGACTTTACAGAACTAATTATGGTAAAACAACCAGTTGTCCGACCATGCTTGGTAAATCATATGTGCAATAATAAGTGAAGGTCCCTACGGTGTCAGCTGTGAAACTAAACGTAGTGCTTTCTCCACCAGCTATATCATAATTCATTTCGTATGGTGCTTGCATGGTAAATGTATGCCTATCATCTGGTTCTTCTGCGGGATTAATGAAGTGAATCGTGATATTGTCTCCTTTATGAACTACAATCTCTGTTAGGGTGAACACAGCAACTGGCACACCTAATTGCTCTTCATCAGCTTCTAACTCCTGTGTAAAAATATAAAATTCATTTTTGCCTACGCCAGGGGCGCCTACTTCTAAATTCTCTGCAGCTTCATGTGCTGCTATTGAACTAATCTTTTCATTTACTGTAAAAAGCATCATCAAGGCTGCTCCAGACATTGTTATCGCTATGACAATTCCCACTATCATGCCAACTGTTAACGCATTACTTGTACCCATGAAATTCGGTCCATCTCGTTTTTATTGAAACTATTACTTAAAGTGGTATCACGATTTTTAGAGTTGGAAACCTGATTTATTCAAAACTTTGACATTATCAAATATAAAAAAATTTTAAAATGCGCTTAGCTAAAATTAGCAAAATAAGTTAGATGTTATCTTAACTTATTGAATTCAATCTTGTCTGTATTTGCTAGCTACTAGTAATGATTTGAGTGTCTTTTCTGCTCTAAGATGTTCCTGCCAACAAGCGTTCTTTATCACTTGATCATTCTCTTGGGGAGTTTTTGTTCGTTACTTGGAGATTGCTGATAAATTGTTTTTTGTTTCACAATTTTTGTTCAGCCCTGATTGTATCAATTCTCTAAAGTCCTTAAACCTGACTTTTAAATTTTGGAACCAGTAAAAGACTCAAACTTTACATTTGCAGCCTTTCTTTCTAAGATTGGCTATCTGATCGTTTATCGAGTTTACAAACTTGTCTTGCTTTTTGGAACCTATTGCCAGAGAAACTTCTAAGGGAGTGTGATGTTTGTATCCCCGTTTCTCCATCTCGTGCACAAGACTATCATGTCGCAAATAAAGCGAATGTAGTTTGCCTTTCCATCGAAGAGTTTCAGGATGCTTTGAGTATCCATTTTTGTTCCTTGTTAAAATGGACCAAATTGCATGAAGCTCCCTATGTTCACCAAGCAGATGATCTTTGCAGAGTCTGTAAGGTGCAATGTCCCAGATTCTCATTTTTTATCAATTATTCTCCTTGGAATATGATCTTGGATGTTTGTCTTGGTGATGTGAATATCAGGTATCGTACAAAGTAACTGCTGCGCGACCAGTCCAAGTGCGTCCTTTACTCCATCAGTTTTTTGAGGATCCGTTTGCGGATACAGCCGCAGTGTAGTCTTTGACTCCTTGGCAGAAATCTCCATGATAAAGTCCTGATGCAATTTATCAATAACAAGTGATGGCACAAGGGCGGTGCTTTTTTCCTTGTTTAGAAATATGTCCTCTATCTTGATGATACGTGGTTCTTTTCTTGTTATCGATTGGAACTTTGCACAAAACTCTTCAAGGTCAATTTTCTTGTCAAAAACAACGTGGGGCATATTCTTATCTCGGACTGGACCTGCACAAGGCACCGCAGCAACCACACCTATTACCACTCAAGTCCTGAAATATGCTACAAATACTGCAAAACTTTTGCCCAGAATTGTACTTTTTCTTGTTTGAGACATGATTTGCAGGTAGGTATTCGCACTGACCTTTACATATGTATCCCATGAGTTTTTTTTGGTTTATTGATATTTATTCTAGTTACAAGATCTTGTCATAGTGCTAACTTTCGTGGAAATTGTAACATAAAACAAGACTAAGAAAAGTTAGTCACTAGGAAAAAAGTTGTCACTAGTTTATATATTAAAAATTCATACTCTGTTTAATGAACAAATATCTTCCAATAGGACTTGTCCTTCTTTTAGGAACAACAGCAGCATATGCTCAAGAATCACAAATCCCAAGTTGGATTAAATCAAATGCAAAGTGGTGGTCTGAAAATACAATAGGGGATTCTGATTTTGTGTCAGGTATACAGTATCTAATACAGAAAGGAATAATCAAAGTGCCCGCAACAGCGTCACAAAGTAATGTATTAGAAATTCCGACATGGGTAAAAAATAATGCAGGCTGGTGGGCAGACGGAAAAATAGCTGATTCTGATTTTCTTTCGGGGATTCAGTATCTTGTCAAGGGCGGAATAATAAATGTAAATACTCCAGCTCAGGCCGCTGAATCAGTTGACACCTCAAAGTGTGACAGCATGACAACTGCTGCAGACAAGAGAACTTGTATTAAAGAAATAAAGGAAGCACAAGCTATGCAGGAGGATATTGCAAAAGCTACAGAAACAAGGATTGGCTCTGTAATGTATTATCTTGTGGATGCCAGGGCAGAAAAAACTGGACAAGGAACAATTCTTTCCATAAACTTGATAGTAAAGAATACAGGCAGTGGGGATGTAGATTTATTTTGCACAGGACCAGCAGCATGCAATTATTCCTTGTTTGATGGAAAAACTGAGATAGTCTACACAGTGAACACTCTGACATCAGGACACTTGTTGCTAAAGCCAGACGCAATAAAGCGAATAGATTGGGTATTTTACAAGGATCTAAAGTATGACTCATCAAAGGATTATTTCCTAAAAGTAAAGGAACCCTGGGGAACAGGACAGATTCCTCTTAATCTTGATTAGCCATGAGACTAGTCATTGGAATGACAGGTAGCACTGGAATCATTTATGGAATAAGACTGCTTGAGGCTATCAAATCAAAAGTCCAAACACACCTTGTAATGACAGAATGGGCAAAAAAGTGCCTTGCTTTGGAGACAGAATACGACTTGAAATACGTAAGGTCACTTGCTACAGAGTATTCCGACGACTCCAATTTGGCATCTAGTGTATCTAGCGGCACATACAAGACCGACGGAATGATAGTAATTCCTTGCAGCATGAAGTCTCTTTCAAGCATTGCAAATGGCTATGACGAGACTCTGGTTGCACGAGCTGCTGGTGTAACAATAAAGGAGTCCCGAAAGCTAGTGCTGGTTACTAGAGAGGCTCCTCTTTCTGCAATACATCTTGAAAACATGTTAAAGCTTGCAAAGTTAGGAGTAACAATTCTTCCCCCAATGCCTGGATTTTACAACAAACCAAAAACAATAGTTGAAATTGTAAATCATACAGTTGGAAAATGTCTTGATCAATTCAACATTGAACACAACTTGTTCAAAAGATGGAAGACTGTGTAATAAAGTTGAAAAAAAGAATTCCTAATACAACTCCATACACAAAGTGTCCGCCAAGACTTGCGAGTGGTGGAATTTTGCCTAAGGGATGATTCCAAGGGTCAAGTCCTGTTATTGGTTTGTGAATTGGAATCAAAGTGACTAGCCAGAGAAAAAAACCAAAACCTGTGTACAAAATTATCGGCATTACATTTGGGAAAATTGATGACAAGATAAAAAATCCAACTCCTCCTAGACCGCCATTTAGGAAATGCCAAAAAAAGATTCCTGCAAAATGTGGCCTTTTAGAAATTTTTAGGACCCTCTCTGTTATTACTTGATTTTCATGCCACTCAAAAACTCCTTCCAGCCCCCACCTCTTCCAAAAAACAACCTCTATTGAAGTCATTGCTGCAGTAGCTACAAGGCCAAAAGCAAAAGAGGTCAGGACATTATCAAGAATCAAGGCGTGATAAATTTACGGTTCATACTGGTCGCCCTCTGTGCTGAACTATCTGAATTTTGTGAAACACATTATGTGATGAAGCTACACATAATGACGCAATGAGCGCGCCAGCCAGATTTCTCACAATCATTGCTAAGTTTGGCACACCGGCAATCAACTCTTTTCCAAACAAAGAAGGATAGGTATCAAGTAACCAAAACGCCAGAGTCGTCCACGCAAGTATTCCCGACATTAGATAACCAAGACGTGTTTTTTTTGCCACAAATAGTATTGAAAACGCAATTGCTAAAAACCAAAAAGAAGATGCTACAAGCCAAATTGGATAATACACATCTGATCTGCTGTCAAGCCAATAGTATGTTGTTCCTATAAATGACATTGATAAAAGAGAATAAAGCAAGATCTTTTGGTTTATGGCAAATCCAGTCTTGCCACGCTCTGTCTTGACTGTCTCTTGGTTTGCCTCTTTTGTTGCAATATCGATTGCTTCTCTGATACTTTTTAGGCGCATTGGAATTATCTTTGTTATAGAATCATCCTTTGCAGTACTGTCATGCACTAGACTGTCAATTAACGGCCTTGCAAGCGATGCCTTGACAGGTGTCACAAGGTCAACCCAGTATGACGAAAGACGTGTAGTAAGAAAAGGGATCTGAATAACAAAAAGATTTTTGTTCAAATAAGCAGCATACTGTCTCATCAACTGCTCATAAGTTATCTTTTCTGGTCCGCCTATATCAAATGTCTTTCCAATTGTTTCTTTATTTTCTATGCATTTTACAAGATACTCTATTACGTCATCAACTGCAATTGGCTGAGAAAGTGTTTTTACCCATTTGGGGCATACCATCACGTGCAGTCTCTCAACTAGATATCTCAGCATGGCATACGAGCCACCACCCGCACCTATGATCAAGGATGCTCTTAACTGAGTAACGGGAATGTCTCCAGAAGATAGTATCTCGCCCACTTCTTTTCGGCTTTTCATGTGAGAAGAAAGCTCTAGACTGTCGTTTACCAATCCACCAAGATAGATTATTCTTTTTACGCCGGACTCTTTTGCAGCTTTTAAGAAATTCTGTGCTTGAATTTTCTCTCTTTCAGTAAATTCCTTCCAGTGTTTTTTTTCACCCTCCATTGAATGTAACAAGTAAAAAGCAATTCTTATTCCTTTGAGTGATTTTATAAGACTAGAAACGTCTAATGCATCTGCCTGGACCTGTTTTACAAAAGATGTATCTTCCATTTTTTTTCTTGACATTGCGGTAACTGTATAGCCTAGGCTTGCAAGCCTCTTGACTAGCCGAGATCCAATAAAACCGGTGGAGCCAGTAACCAAAATGTCATAAGCATTTTGTTGGCTACTGGCAAGAGCATCTTGTGTCAATTTATCGCAAAAGCTCCGTTGCCTTTCTTGCCCTCATTTTTGATGCTACCAGAATTACGACACCAATGCCCACTGATGCAGCGCCACCAGAAAGATACGCGATTGATAGACTGGGTGCCATCTGATGTGCTACAATAAATCCAAGACCTAACACAAGGCATACAACTCCTGTAGCCATAACTAACTTATCCACTTGATTCACCTCCAAACAATTTTACATTTTGGCAGTACTTGAAAGAAATATTTCCCGCCTCGGACAATTTTTCCATCTTTTGTTTCATGAATTAGTTCCACCTTCACAGAATATAAACTAGTGATAACTTTACATACTAGTGCTAACTACTGTCTTAGTGATCAAAATTGGCACTAGAAATTGTGGTTATCTCTTGTTTAATAGCTAAAACAGGCACAAAATTAACATGGTGTACCTAAGATCAAAGAAGGTAAAGGGAATAGAATATCTGTATCTTGTACGCAGTGTATGGGATGCCAAAAACTCTACATCAAAACAAGAGACTATAAAATATCTGGGCAGGGCATCAACTGTAACTCCTTCTGATATTCCCAAAGAGTATGGCAAGGATCCAAATGTCCTATCGTTCTTGTCCTCGCACAATCCAAAGGTCAGAAAAACTCACGAGCTGATGATAAAAAAACTCAGAACGGACACTTTAAAAAAAATGTTGGACGGAGATCTTGACAGTGTAATTTCAATCTTTGATAATTTTTCAAGATCATCAACAATGATTGATTTTTATGAAAAGATTCTAAGACCAGTCATGTACGAGATTGGAGACCTCTGGGAGAAAAAAAAGATAACATCAGCTACAGAACATGTATCAAGTAACATAGCTCAAAACTTGGTAAAATCTATTACTACCAAGTTTTCCAAGTCAAACAACAAGAGAAAAATTCTGATATGCACACCGGAAGGAGAATGGCACAACCTTGGCTGCAATATAATCGAGTCAGTACTGCTAAACAAGGGCTATGATGTTCAAAACATCTCCCCGTCTTTGCCCCACGACTCTATAATTAATAGAATCCAGTATGTTGATCCCGATGCACTAATTATTTCTGTAACTCTAAAAGAGAATCTGCGTTCCGCAAAAAGATTGATTCAAAAGATTAGCGAAAAATATTCTTTACCCATTCTGGTTGGAGGCCAGGCCGTCGATGGCACTGAAATCGATGCAATAACAATGAATGATGGTTCGCTTGAAGAGATGCTTAGGTTGTTAAAATCTGCAATCTAGAACTTTATGGAACCAAATATCTTGATTCTTCCAAGGATTGTAACCATCCGTTTCACTAACGCAACCACGCCTATTACAGCCACGGGAAAATTCAGGGACTGGTTTTGCAATCTGTTTTGTGCTCAACGAAGGGCTATTCTTATGGTCGGGTATTAAACACAATTGTGTATACCGGGGGTGGGTTTCGAACCCACGACCTCCAGATTATGAGTATTACCCTTTATGAGGAGACTGGCACTCTAGGCCAGGCTGAGCTACCCCGGCACAAATTACGCCTAACTTCTTGATGCAATTAAATGTAGCTTACTGGACGTTTGCAATTTTTTTCCAGTCAACATCTGTCTTTGTAACCCACTGAAACTTCTTTTGAAGAGCAGAGGTGTAAAGCTTCTCCCATTCTAATCCAACCTGATCAGTCCATGCTTTGAAGACTCGAGGATCAATATAGTTTCTAAGCGAAGTTCCCAAGTTGTAGTCCCTTGTTTTCTCTGTAAGCTCTATTGTAAGCTTCATCTTTTCTTCTCGAAGCTGTAGTTTTTCCTTTTGTTTTTCGGTCTTTGGAGATGTCGCCTTTAGCTTCTTTAACGCATCACGCTTTTTCTGTAACGATTCTTCAAAGCTCTTTGGAATGGTTCTCTTGTGGTTGCATGTAATGGCAGCCTCTAGATTTGCTAGCTTGGCATGATAAATCTTAAGATTTTCTGACTTTGAATCCAAATCATCGACTTTTTTGAGATAGTCTGTAACTACCGCCGTAGCTAGATAGGTTCTAAAGACTTTGGCAGTCAATCCTTTTACTATCTTCCCAAGAAATTCATTTACATGTCTTGATGTAATGTCATGAAAAATTTGCTCGTCAGGTTTTTTCTTTTCGGTAAACTTTTTAAGATTTTCATAGAAAGTTTTATCTTGGCTTTTTATTGGGTATGATTTCTGCCATCTTACGCTGTCCTTTCCAAGAAAATCAAATTCTATTGCATTTGGTAGCAGTTTGATATGTTCAACTCTTAATGTAGTTGCACCTACCGTATCTGCTTCATCAGGATCTTTTTCGTCTCCTACCCTCATCGCAGTTTTATAAATTAAATAACACACAGTTGCAACTCTTCTTACTTTTTCATCACGGTCTGTCATTTCTTCAATAACTTTATTCAATACCTTATCAATATGCTCTGAAAGCTTTATCGCTTTGTCATACTTCATTTTGTCTCGCTCTTGTTTTAGATCGGATGTATCAGAAAGCCAGACGTACTTGCGTTTTTGTGTAAGATAGTCTTCCCAGCTTGCAAGCCACATAAAATCATGTTCATGAATTATCTTTCCCCAGTTTCCTTCTGGCACTTTGGCTTCTTTGCCTAGGTTTAATATCACATCTTCTTGAGTAATTCTTGGTTTCCATCTTCCTCTCAAGGGATGGTCACCTCTTCCTATGAAAAGGCCCGGAGGCTCTGCCATCCAGTTAGCAACATCTACCTGTTTTCCATCAATTATTGCCACTCCGTACTTTGCCTTCATTTTTTCTTTGATCACTTTTCGCTGCGCAGCAATCTTCTTTTTTTGTTCTTTATCTAACATTAATTTAGAATCCTTTTCTTTGTCTACTACCTTGTTTGCTTCAGAAAAATCAATATCAGAAAGTGAAATGCCTTTATATTTTGTAGGGAGAACCTTTACGAAATCTTCCACGAAGTTTTTACAAAAGATCTTATCTTGGACATAAGGTGTATCTTTTTTCTTTGCCCACTGGTAGGCCATCTCCTCCTGTTCCAAATTTAATGGCACTTTTTCTCCCTTGATCTTGATAGTTATCCCCTTTGATTCAAAGGGTGGGGGAAAAGCTATACCATTATGTTGCAAAGTTTTCCATTTCATTTTTAAATATCACCAATTTAGTGTGCCTAAATCTGTTGACTTTGATAAAAATTGACTGTGCGTGTATATCAATCTAACCACCTCACTTCGCTACGGAATTGAGAGATGACAGATCGGATTAATCCCAAGGTATTGGTTAATAGTTTATTGAAAAAGTACGAATCGGTATATTTTAGGAGCTAAAAAGCTCTTTTTTGATGTAATTTTCAAACTCTAGATCCGTCTTTGTTTTTTTTGCTTCTAAAAACATGGCAGCATCATTTCCTACTATATATCTTGGAAGGGGATTTTCGGACTGGATTGCTTTGATTATGGTTCTTGCGACCTCTTGTGGCGGGGTACCCATCTCAGCCATCATGGATATTCCCATGATAACCTTGTCTGTTATCTCTTTATAGGCTGAATCTGGTTTCATTGATTTTTTCGTAGATGACATAAAATTTGTCTTTATGACCCCAGGCTCTATGATTATCGTATTTATTCCAAATGGAGAAAGCTCGTAGCGCATTGACTCACTTAGTCCCTCCAGTGCAAACTTTGAGCTAATATAGGCTGGAGAAACAGGAAATCCTATCCTACCTGCAACCGAACTAACATTTACAATTGTTCCTGATTTTTGTGTACGCATTATGGGAATAACTGCTTGTGACATTCTTACTACTCCAAAAAAGTTTGTTTCAAACTGTGCTTTTAGATCATCCATAGAAAGATCTTCTAAGCAACCAAAGAGCCCATAACCTGCATTATTTACTAAGACATCGATCCTGTTTTTCTCTTTCATTATTTTGTTTATTGCAGCTTGAACGGTTTCTTCTTTGTCAACATCAATCTCAATTACTTCCAATTTCAAATTTTCTTTCTTTGCAATTTCTTTTATCTGGTTTCCTTTTTTTGTATCTCGCATTGTTGCGAATGTATAATATCCTTCTCGTGCTAATGCTAACGCAGTTTCAAAACCAATGCCACTTGAACTGCCAGTTACTATTGCAATTTTTTCCATGACAGAGATCTGGCAGTAGTATTAATAATTTGTATTGTTGGAATTAATTTTATCGTTAAACAAGCGGCTTATCGCCTTCTACAGGTTCTGAAACCTCGGTTATTTCACCGTCATTTATTCTCTGTAAAACTTCAGCAGAAGCAAGTTTGTGAAGATATTCGTTGTTATTTCCACATCTGTAAGAAAATGTACAGCGGGGGCATCCTGCCTCATTTTTACACGGACACTCTTTTACTATGTGAAAACTGCGCTCAAAGACCCTTTCCAACCTGTCATAAAGTGCCTTGCTTGCACCGCTTCCCCCTATAGCAGAATCATAGACAAAGATGAGACCTGATGTTCCAAGAGATATGCCCCCTAGGTCTTGTGAGACACCACCTGTTATCATATTACTTCCTTCTATTACAACATGTTCTGTTGCATGATATGCACTTGCCTCCACATATTCTTCGTTTTCTGCTTTCTTGATTTCATTTGTTGGTCTTGGAGCTTTGAAAACGATTCCCTTTGTAACAAAATCATATTCTAGTGGTCTTTCCAAAAGGACTCTTTGTCCTTGTGTGACTTCATGGCCAAGCTCAATGTTGACATAACCATATACTCGTTTTTGTATGTGTAACTTGCAAAAGGCTACTTCAACACCACTTGCTTTTCTTTTCTCAAAAACTGTTTTAATTGTTGGCCACTCTTCTGTAAGCGCCCTAGTGTAATATGGGTAATCTCTTGGGAGATATTCTAATTTTGCATACATTTTTTCAGGATAGCCAAGTTCTCTTACTTTGTAACGTGTTCCTGCCAGAAAATATACTGCTGATTCGTGAAGCTCCTCAAGTGCAATTGGAAGGACTCGCTCGCCAACTTTTTTTCCATTCAAAAATATATCAATTGATTTTCCAATTCCTCTGATGCTGTAGTCATTTAACAAAGATTCAATCTGGGTATAATTTGGAACGTATCTGTTTTCAATTAAGACAAGATTTCCTGCAGCAACATGTCTTTCAATTACTTCTAAATGCTCTTTTAGCTCGTGTCTTACAATTGGCTTGTCAGCTGCCATTGCAAGAATCTGAAATTCTTCAACAAAGGGATTTTTTGGATCAATGTAGATCTTTTCTACATCCTCAAAATAGTCCTCTGGATGATTTTTGTAATATTGTGAGATGGGGTCATTTCCAAGCACCAAAAATGCATAGCCGTTTTGACCCTTTCTTGCCGCCCTTCCTATTCGCTGAACTAGTCTGTTTACAGGAATCGTAGATGAAATAACTCCATCAACATCACCAACATCTATCCCAAGTTCAAGAGTTGGCGTTGCAGAAATTGCCATAAGTGAATCATTTTTGAATGCGTTTTCAACTGATCTTCGATAATTTGCCATAAGGCCTGCTCTGTGAACCTTGATGTCGACTTTTTGTTTTCTTGCCTGCATTGCCAAAAGCTCAGAGTTTAGATGCGAGTTGCTAAAGACAAGTGTCTTGTGTTTTTTTGATGTTAGGCTTTTTACGATCTCTACCATCAAAGCACGTTGGGTTCTAAGTGATGGGAAAAGCATACTAAAATCCGTCTTGCCTTTTTTTCCAGAGCCTGACACTAATTTCATCTGTACTCCAAAGAGCTGTTCACAAAAAGGTAATGCATTATCAAGTGTTGCAGAAGATGCGATTATTTGCATCTTTTGACATATTCTTTTTAGTCTCTTGACGATGTAATGTACATTTGATCCAAATATTCCAGAATAAACATGAGCTTCATCTACAACAAGAAATTTTATTGTATTTAGCAATGCAGCAAACTTGCTTCTATGCCACAAATGATAATGGATCACATCAAAATTTGTGATTACTATCTGTGGAGGATTTTCAAATATTTTTTGCCTGTCCGATGTTTTTGTATCTCCATCAAAGGCAGCTACTTCCATTCCTAGTCTATCTGCTATTTCTTTTATTTTTGGTAGTTGATCCTTTGAGAGGGATTTAGTAGGATATACAAAAAGTGCCAAAATTCTACCTTTGGAACCCTCATCAAGAATTTTTTGTAAAATGGGCACAACAAACGCTTCCGTTTTGCCTGACGCTGTGGGTGCAGTGATGACTACATTATTTCCGCGCATTATCTCAAATATGGCATCTTCTTGGAATTTGTAAAACTGTTCAATCCCCTTTTCTTCTAAAACTCTTGTAATGTTTTCATCTAGGCCCAATTCCATGACTTTGTTGCCCATCTTGGGTTCTGGTTCAGAAAGTGTCCTAAAATGTGAAACAAAGTGTTTTCTTGAAAACAAAATAGAACTTGTCAGGTCATCAAGTTTTGCATCTCCTATCATTTTTTTTATCTCATTTTCACTTTGCACTATTCCTTCCTGCTCAAGTGCAGTCTGCATTTTTTTCCTAGTCAGAACTTTACCATCATCAAACCTAGTCAGAAAATCAAGATATGCTTCATCTGTATTTTTCTTATAATCCACAATGTCTTCTAATCCGCAGCTAGAACATCCAAACATCATCTTTTGATTGAATGTTTTTTGCATCTCCATTCTTGACTTGCATTTGGGACAAGAGTACATTACACAATGGCATGTTTTATGATGGATTTAATTTTTGGTTGACTGAATTTTTATCTCAGGTTAAACCTTTAAGCAACGAATCTAAATTTGAGATGTTGAAAGCGCTTGTTACTGGTGCAACAGGCTTTATTGGCTCCAGACTTGTAACAAAACTTGTTGATAGGGGAGTCTCAGTTACATGCCTGGTTCGTTCAGGAAGTATTCCAAATCCTGCAGTAAAGACAGTAAATGGAGATCTTACATATCCTGATTTTATACTCCCTGATGAAAAGTATGATGTAGTGTACCATCTTGCAGCAGTTTGGCCAGGTGAGAAAGACAAGAAAAAAGCAAGAACGGTCAACTATGATGGTTCTGTAAATTTATTCACGATGATAAAAGAAAAGGCAAAGTTTCTTGTATATGTATCAGGCCTTGGAGTTTTTGGTGATCCTAAAAATATAGTTGATGAAAATTCTCCACTACATCCACACACAGACTATGCAAAGACAAGGCTTGAAGCACAAAAGTTTCTAGAATCTGGCTGTAAAGAAAATAAAATAGAGTTTAGTGTTGCATATCTTGGCGATGTTTATGGCAATGGTGGTTGGTTCAAATCAATCATGGTTGACAGGCTAAAGAATGGAAGTTTCAAACTTCCTGGAGGGGGAGAATATTATCGAAGCTTCATACATGTGGACGATGTTGTTTCTGCACTAGTTGGTATCGCAGAAAAAAATGTCATAAACCAGTCACTTATAGTAACAGATTCAAATCCAGTACTATTCAAAGATTTTGTTAATTTTGTTTCTGATGAGCTTGGAGTGAAATATCCTGGAAGTGTTCCCACAATTTTGGCAAAAGCAGTATTGGGTGGAGATTTTGTAAAACTACTCACTACATCTGTTAGGACGTCTAATGCAAAAATTGCAAAACTTTGTGAATTTGTTTATCCTTCATACAAAGAAGGTGTACATTCTGTTATTTCTGAGATGAAACAAGGTTAGGTTATACTTTAAAAACTTAAATATCAAAAAAGAAGAACGAGTATTCTTGAATTTACCTACTGACAAACCAATTGCACTAGTTTTTGCAGTAATATTACTGTCTTCGTTTCAAAGCAACTTTGCAAATGCTCAGCAATCAACAGATTCAAATTTTGCAGTTAAAGGAAAAACAGCATATTCAAGTCATTTTTCGGGAATAATAATATGGACACAGGTAAAAGCCATGGACGGAACTTTTGTATTTCATGGAATTGACGGAGAACTAGTTGTGGTAAGAACCGCCTTGACTCCATCAAATGAATGTGAGCAAGGTTTGTTGTGTTATGATGGTACTGTAAACAATGCAAAAAATAGTCCTGCAATTCAGGTTGGAGATACTTTCAAACTAACTGTTGATATGACTAATAATACAGAAAACATTTCTTTTCTTTCTGGTTTTTTTGAGAATGTGGATGTAAAAATTAGTTTAACAAAGATTAAAACAAAATCTTTGTAACTTTCTACGTTCTTTAAATAGAACTTTTCAAGCCCATGACTTTGCTATATAATTGACATATAATATCCACAAATTCTAATTTTAGTATGGGTCTTGGAGGTTACTGGGGAGAAGTACTTGATGTTTTAAGAGACATCATTCCTGTTTATGACAAGGTAAATTCCTTTATCTCATTAGGAAAAGACGAAGAATGCCGCAAGAGAGGATTGTCAGGCAGGGTAAAAGAAGGAAATTCAGTTCTTGATGCTGGCTCGGGATTTGGCAACATGTCAAAGACCGCACTAAAACTTTGTAACAACAATTTGCAAATCACACTTTATGATCCATTGACACCAATGCTAAAAAATACAAAAAAGTTTTTTGAAAAGAGTCCTGATCTTGCATCTGGGGTCTTTGAGCACATGCCATTTCAGGATGAAAAGTTTGATGCAGTGATTTGTGGTTATTCTTTGCGTGATGCAATAAGTCTGAAGACTGCAATATCGGAAATTCATCGTGTCTTAAAAAAAGGAGGACGATTTGTCATAGTCGATCTTGGGAAACCAGACAATTCCTTTATCAGAATTGGTGTTTCGTTTTATCTTAGGGCGATACTTCCAGTCATTGCATTTGCAGCAGCAGGAAATC
The DNA here is from genome assembly GCA_035457865.1 of Nitrosopumilaceae archaeon. Lineage (GTDB taxonomy): Archaea > Thermoproteota > Nitrososphaeria > Nitrososphaerales > Nitrosopumilaceae > UBA8516. Next base: position 32,270 of record DATIAR010000091.1, on the reverse strand, counting down.
TTGGACTAAAATTTGCAACTCTATATGGAACATATAAGCTATGGCCACAAAATAAGAAACTTGAAGCAATGTTACTCGAAAAATTCTCCAAAGTAGAATTTGATACTGCGATGATGGGTGGCGCGATAATGGTAGCAGCATACAAGTGACATGAACAGACCACTGATTCTTGTATATGCAACTGCATTGATTGTAGGAATATCATACGGAATGCACAATCCAATTGTTCCTGTCTTTTCAAAGGAGGTAATAGGAGCATCGTATTTTGACCTTGGTCTGATTGGTCTTTCAAATTTTATTCCGTACATGTTCATCCCACTATTTGTCGGTCTACTGCTTGACAGATTCAACAACGGCCTCCTTCTCTCACTTGGAATAACAATAGACGCAGTATCCATTTATCTACTGTCTATATCGCAATCTGTTCCTGAAGTTGCTGCCTTTAGAGCAATGACTGGAATTGCACATTCGTTTTTCTGGCCACCATGCGAATCCATCATATCTAGAGTAACGTCGCCACAAGCTCGCGTAAAATCAATCTCCAAATTCATGGGATTTTTTGTTGGCGGACTGATGATAGGTCCACTGATTGGAACATTTTTGCTAGATACTTTTGATGTAACGTACAGAATTCTATTCCAATATGCAACATTTGCCATTGCAACAGGAATTGTTTCTTCATTGCTTTTGAAAAAATATGGAAAAACAGCACACAAAACAGAATTCTCTTTTGTATCTATAAAGAAAATTTTGAAATTTCCTACCGTTGTATTGATCTTAATTTTTTGCAGTTCTGCATTTGGAACGTTTCTTACTATTTTACCAGCTTACATGAATGACAGATCAATTTCTGAATCAAATATAGAATTATTATTCTTCATTTTTGGAATCTCAAGACTAGCATCACTTGGTTTTTCTGAACGGTTGGCAAAAAGAACTTTTTACAGTCTTATTGCAACAATGCTTTCTATTGCTATAGGAATGATAATTGTAGCTTATTCGTTTTCGTTTGTTACATTTGTTGTTGCAGTATTAATAATGGGTTTTGGTTTTACAGTATATTTCCCATTGACCTTTGAAATCATAATGAAAAGAGTACAAAAAGAACACTCTGGTGGATTGATAGGAGCTTATGAAACAACATTTGGAGTAGGATGGGCAGCAGGCCCTCTTGTTGCAGGGATTGTAGCCAATTTCTTTGGGAATGCTACGCCTTACCTCATGTTTTTTGTTATTGGTATTATAGTTACATCGATAATTGTTATGAAGAAAAAAGAACTAGAACCAGCATGGAATCCCAAACTTTAATTTTGGAATAAATAAAATTTCATTATGCATGATTTCTCCCTTAATATCTTGGGAAGTGAATGGTTTATCATAGCATTTGTGGCAATAGTTTTATTTCTGGGTTCAAAGCGTTTACCAGAACTATCAAGAAAGATAGGTAGAGCAGTTGGGGAATACAACAAGACAAAAAATATGGTTCAAAACGAGTTTCAAACTGCAACAACAGATTACGCCATTAACGTCCAAGGTCCAGTTCAAACAGAAAGACAAAAGCTTGAAATGATTGCTAAATCACTAGGCATTGATTTTTTAAACAAAAGTGATGATGAATTAAGAAATATTATTTCATCAAAGATGGGAAGAACTGAGGGCGATAATAAGAATAAAGATAATCCAAGCCGTCCCAACCAAATTTAAATATAATATCTGGTTCTCTTGCAAGAAATGTTGCTACTGGATTTGAAGTTGCATATTGTGTAAGAGGAGCCAAAAAATTGGACTCAGACTCCGATCTATTTTGTTCTAAAATAGGGAAATGAATATAACATAGCTTTACTCCAAACTATTGTCATGAGCATAGAACAATGGGCTGGGGAAAAAGGACAAACAGATCCATTTGCTAGTGCAAGTAAACAAGTTAATGACGCATGTGACATTTTGGGAATTAAAGATCAAGGATTAAGAGATTATCTTATAATGCCAAACAAAGTACTAAGGGTAAAAATTCCAGTAATGATGGATAATGGAAAGATCAGAATCTTTACAGGATTTCGTAGCCAACATAACAATGATCGCGGTCCGTACAAGGGTGGTATTAGATACTTTGATCCCAAAGGCGGAGTCAGATATATGGAAAGAGAAGTCATGGCACTCTCTTCATGGATGACTTGGAAATGTGCCATTGCAAACATACCGTTGGGTGGGGGAAAGGGAGGAGTCTTTGTAAATCCAAAGAAAGAAAAACTCAGTGCTGGAGAGCTTGAAAGAATTACTAGAAGATTTGCGTTTATGATTTCAGAAATTATAGGACCACAAAAAGACATTCCTGCACCAGATGTGTATACAACAGGTAAAGAAATGTCTCAGATAATGGATGTATATGGAAAATTAAACGGCAATACTAGTCAACCGGCAGTGATTACTGGAAAACCAATAGAGATGGGTGGTTCACTTGCAAGAAATGTTGCAACTGGTCTTGGAACTTCAATTTGTGTAAGAGAGGCTGCAAAAGCTTTGAAACTTAATTTAAAAGGTGCCAAAGTTGTTTTACAAGGATTTGGAAATGCTTCTACATTTGCAGGTGACTATCTAGAAAAATTGGGATGCTTGATTGTAGGTGCATCTGATTCTAAAGGTTCTATTGTTAATCCAAAAGGAATTAGTATGAAAGATCTTAAAAAATGGAAACAAAAGAAAGGAACAGTTGTAGGATTCCCAAAAAGTAAGAAAGTTAGTACTGAACAGTTGTTAACTGCTGACTGCAATGTATTAATTCCCGGTGCATTAGAAAATCAAATCGATGCTAAAATTGCACAAAAGCTAAAATGTAAAATAATTGGTGAGGCCGCAAATGGTCCAACACTGCCAGAAGCAGATCCTATATTATATAAAAGGAAGATAATGGCTATTCCTGACATACTTGCAAATGCAGGTGGCGTAACTATTTCCTATTTGGAATGGGTTCAAAATAATATGGGTTATTATTGGCCATTTGATGAAGTTGCCAAAAAAATGGAAGAACACCTTGTTGAAAACTTCCATGCAACATATGAAATGTCGATAAAACATAAAGTCGATATGAGAAAGGCTGCAATGGTTCTTGCAGTAAAGCGTGTAGTTGATGCATTTCATACAAAAGGCATGTGGCCTTAGAATAGTTTTACAAAACTAAATCTAAAAGAAAGTGTATAGTTAATCATGGCACAAGCTTACGTAATAATTCACTGCAAGACTGGGATGGAAGAGTGGGTCATTAGAAATTTAAAGAAAATCGAAGGCGTAAAGGAAGCTGTTGGCGTTTTTAGCCTTTATGATATTGTTGTAAAGGTAGAAGCAAAGGATCAGTCCATGCTTGAAAAAATAATAAAACAGATACGAAAAGTAGAACACATTCACACAACAATGACTTTGACAGTTATAGAAGAGCAGGAAAAATAAAAATACGAATTAAATTATAAAAAATAAAAATTTTTTCTTAACTTAGGAAGTGCTAAAAGAAGAACCGCAAGAACAGCTCTTAGTCACGTTTGGGTTATTGATTTTAAATCCAGCGCCCATCAGACTCTCGATATAATCTACATTTGCACCCTTGAGGTAGTCTTGACTGTAGCTATCAACTAGGATTTTTACTCCATTTTCCTCGATCAATATGTCATCTTCTTCTTTTGTTTTTTCAAAACTCATGCCATAAGAAAGACCTGAACATCCACCGCCCTGAACGTAAACTCTCAGGTATTCTGGTTTTTCCGTCTCTTCTTTCATAAAAACAGCTATCTTCTCTGCTGCTTTTGGCGTAATAGTCAATAGCTTTGTAGTTTGTGTATCACTCATGATGAAGCTTATTCGTCTTTCAAATTATAATAAGGTTTTCCTACGTGACATACTAGGAATTCAATCTAAACTCGAGTTATTTTTTTGATTTGTTCACAAAGGCAGTCATTCTTTCTTGTCTGTCTGGATGAGTAAAGCATAGTCCCCAAGTGTATAATTCCAGAGCAAGACCCGTATCGATATCCGTGTTCCTACCTTTGTTTATTGCGATTTTAGACATTCTTACTGCCATTGCAGAATTTTGAGCAATCATCTTTGCCATGTTTGTAGCCTCTTCCATCAACTTGGGCAATTCGACAACTTGGTTTACTAGTCCAATTGATCTTGCTTCATCAGCTTTTGCCATTCTGCCAGTATAGATCAATTCTTTTGCTTTTGCAATTCCAACAATTCTTTGCAGTCTCTGCGTTCCACCCCAACCTGGACAGACTCCTATTGTAACTTCAGGCTGTCCAATCTTTGCAGTGTCTGCAGCAATTCTAATGTCACAAGCCAGTGCAAGCTCACAACCACCACCAAGCGCAAATCCGTTTATTGCTGCAATGGTTGGCTTGGTAACATTTTCTACAGTTGATGTCAGAAGATGACCAGTCTTTGCATATGTTTCTGATTCTATTGGAGATATCTTTGACATGTATTCAATGTCTGCCCCAGCAGAAAACGCCTTTTCTCCCTCGCCTGTAAGTATTATGACTCTAACCGAATCGTCCTTGTCAACATCGTTGAAAACTGAAATCAATTCTTTTGCAACATCTGTATTCATTGCATTAAGCTTGTCTGGTCTGTTGATTTTTACAACACAAACTCCATCAGATTTTGATACATTGACTAGAGACATGTCAAAACTCCAATCTATGAAGAACTTAAACCTTGTCTGTTTGGATTATGTTTTCCCCACTGAAGCATAGCAGATGCAGCTGCAACCCATGTTCTGATATCGTCATATACTGGAACCTTGTGGTTTTCAATCAAAGCAGATACTCTTTGTGTGTATGGTCCGCCGTTTCCCCCAACAAGAATTGGTTTTTTCTGTTGTCTTGAAAACTCGCCAAGATAATCTATGATTGTTTCTTCTAGTGGATCGTCTTGAAAGACAAACCATGGCATAATGATATCCACATTGGGATCATCCATGAATTTCTGAATTGCATATCTATAGTCATCTGCATTCGCTCCCCCTGTTACATCAACGGGATTGCCAGTGCCCAAAACATATGTTGGTGGATAGTGAGCTTTCATCTCTGCTAAAGTTGATTCTGAAACTTTTGCAACCTGTAGTCCAAGTCTTTCAAAATGATCAATGGCACCAATCATAGGGCCTGCACCATTACTTACTAGACCTGCTCTATTTCCTTTGGCAGGTGGTTGCCATGAAAGTGCCTTTACCACCCCTGCCAGTTCTTGATAGCTGTCTACTGAAATTATTCCTGCTTGTTTGAAGGCACCCATGATAATTGCATTTGATCCTCCAAGTGATCCTGTATGCGATGCTGCTTGTTTGGCACCAGCAGCTGTCCTCCCACTCTTCCATATGACAACTGGTTTGTGTTTTTCTGCCATGACTCGTTTTGCTGTCTCTACAAACTTGCGGCCATCTCCAAAACCTTCAACATAAAGTGCAATTACTTTGGTCTGTGGATCGCTTGCTAGATACCAAATCATGTCTGCTTCATCAACATCTGATCTGTTTCCATAACTAACCATCTTTGATAGTCCAAACGAGTCTGCTGTCTCAAGGAAACTGATTCCCATGGTGCCACTTTGAGATAGAAACGCGACATCACCTAGTTTTGCACGTATCATCCTTGTCTGTCCTTGGAAAGCACAATCAAGTCTGTTTGCTGCATTAAACATGCCTATACAGTTTGGACCAATAATTCTGATCTTGTTTGCTTCTGAGATGCGTTTTATCTCTGCCTCCATGGCTGCTCTTTCTCCGCCAAGTTCTTTTCCTCCTCCTGATACGATTACAACACTATGAATTCCCTTTTTTGCACATGCTTCAAGAACTGGAGGTGTGACTGAAAGATCAACACAAACAACAACAAGGTCTATTGTATCCTGAATTGATTCCAATGATGGATAACATTTTAGTCCTAAAATTTCGTCAGCCTTTGGATTTATTGGATATACTTTTCCTTTGTAGTCATGTTTTGCAAGACTGTCTAAGACAGAGTTTCCAATCTTGCCCGGGGTTGCAGAAGCACCAACAAGTGCAACTGATTGTGGTGTGAAGAACTTCTCCATAAACTCTGAATTTGGTTGAGCTTTGGATATGGCATTTTCTTTCTTTTCTTTTCTTAAAATTATCTTTGCGTCAACAACATAGTAAGATTTTGGATAAACTACAATTGGATTAAAGTCTATACTGTCAAAGTATGTCGCATTCTCCACACCAAGCTTGCTTATCTGAACAAGTGCCTTTGCAAGCATGTTTTGGTCAATAGGTTTACTTCCTCTGTATCCTTGCAGAATCTTTGCTCCTTTTAGCTCTTCAAGCATTGATTTTGCATCGGCAATTGTAATTGGAAGCATTCTAAACGCGACATCTTTGAAAATTTCAGTCAGTACTCCACCTAGCCCTACCATTATGACTGGACCAAACTGTGGATCATTTTGTAAACCGACAATTAATTCCACGCCTTGGGGAACCATCTTCTCAAGCAAAATTCCTTTAAGCTGAACTCCTCTCTTCTTTGAAAGTCTCTTGTACATGTCATTAAATGCCTTCTTGACATCCTTCTCGTTTTGTAATCCTACCTTGACTCCACCAACATCAGTTTTATGAAGAATTTGCGGTGATACTACTTTCATGACAAGTGGATATCCCAGTCTTTTTGCTGCCTTTGTAGCTTCTTTGGAAGAATTTACAAGTGCATATCCTGGAACTTTGACTCCGTATTTTTTCAAAACAGATTTTGAGAGCTCTTCTGTAATTACTTTATGATCTGTAACTATTGTTTCTTCAAAGATTTTGGTAACAGAACTCATAACCAGATCGGAAAGTCTAACAGTCATTATATTAAACTTTTGTCAAAGCTTGAACGCTGCCTTGAAATTGCGATAAAAGATTTTCATATTGTTTTGTATTTCGTGTATGGATTCAGGGATCTTTCTGACTATTTCATTCGAGTCTATAGAAGACTGACTTAGCTCATCTTTTGATTTCTCAAGCCACAGTTTAATGGTTTTTTCATCTACCTCAAGATGAAACTGGACTCCTACTGCACTCCCTATCTGCAATGCTTGGTTCGGGTAATCTTTTGAGTGTGCTAGTCTTAATGCATTTTGAGGAAGATCAAATGTGTCGCCATGCCAATGAAAAACCGTTGCTGGACTTTTAATCCCTGAAAAAAGACTTGACTTTGATTGATTATCAAACTCAATATCATGGTAAATTCCTATCTCTTTTTTAATTCCTTGATATACTCTGGCACCAAAGGCCTTTGCAATTAGTTGGGAACCTAAACATATCCCAAGAACAGGTATGTCTTTTTCTACACACTCACGTATCAGGTTCATTTCATTTTTAAGATAAGGCAGGTCATCATTTGCGCTCTCTGGGGCTCCAAGAATTATTACTGCAGAACAATCTTGTTTTGGAATATCTTCTTTCTTTACAAATACAATTTTTGTTCCAAATCCATCTTCTTCTAAAAGTCTGCCAAGACCTGAAAGCCCCTCGTATTTTGAATTTTGTAATACAAGAATATCTGTCATCCCAGTATGTCACTAAAAACTGCTTAATATTTGAAATGTCAACTAATTCCATGAAAATAACTACATCTGAAATTGAAGGCATGCAAAATTTTATAGCTTTGCTGAACTCAAAAAAAGATAGTATTATTGTTGTGGAAGGAAAACGCGATTCAGCAGCCTTGAAAAAACTTGGTTTTTCTGGGAAGATATGCGAGTTTCACAGCTTCAAGGGGCTTGCCAAGTTCGCCGATTCAATGGATTCGTATAAACAAATGATACTCTTACTTGATTTAGATCGAAAAGGGAGATATCTTACAAGCAAAATAATCTCTCAACTTGAACACCGAATCAGAATAGATCTTTCTTTTAAAAGAAAGCTTGCTATGATAACGAAGGGAAAGATAAGACACATCGAGGATCTCTCAAGGTATGAACTATCCATATGAGATCGATTTGTTATCTGGAATCACCATAAGCACTTATATCCGCCTTTGGGGAAAAGAAACTGATCAAAAATTAAGAGGATTATGAATTGCCAAGTACAGGAATTGTCAAGTATCACGTTAAGCTTAGCTTTGACGTCGATGGATTGGTTGAAAAGGCCGACATAATAGGCGCCATTTTCGGTCAGACAGAAGGACTGTTGGGACCAGAGATGAACCTAAACGAACTCCAAAAAGTTTCGAAGGTTGGCAGGATAGAAGTTAACACTACTGCCACGTCTACTCAAACAAATGGAGATGCATTGTTGCCTATGAGTACAGACATTACCACTGCTGCTCTTATAGCTGCAGCAATAGAAAGCATCGATAAGGTAGGGCCTTTTACTGCTCACTTTAAACTAGAAGCCATAGACGATGTCAGATCAGCAAAGAAAAAAGAGATTGTAGATAGGGCAAAAGCAATTGTCCAGAAATGGTCTACAAAAACAATCAGTGAAGGCGAAGAGATGTTAAAGGATGTATCAGAAGGTGGTGCAGGTAAACTCACTACTTTTGGAAGGGAGAAACTGGCATGTGGTTCTGGTGTATTTGATTCCCCTTGGATAATTTTGGTTGAGGGAAGAGCTGATGTTATAAACTTGTTACGAGCTGGTTTTGATAATGCACTTGCAATTGAAGGAGCAAGAATAGATGAATCCATAAAAGAACTCTGTAATTCCAAATCAAAGGTTGTAGCATTCTTGGATGGAGATAGAGCAGGGGGCTTTATACTAAAAGAACTAAAAGCAATGGTTAACATAGACGTCGTTCATCGTGCGCCAGAAGGAGTTGAGGTTGAAGAGCTTACTCCACAACAAATTGCAGACATACTAAAAGAAACTGCAGAAGACATGAAAAAGGAAACTGCAAAACCTATACTCAAAGACCCAAAAGATGAACCGATTGCAAATGTTGCAAAAAAAGTCTATGAAAATCTAAATGAATCACTTGAAGCAGTGGCACTTGATGATGGTCTAAACGAACTCTTTAAAGTACCAGTAAGTGAGGTGGTAGGAAAACTCTCTACTGGTTCTGGAATAAAATACTTGGTTCTCGATGGTATCATAACTCAAAGACTCATCGATGCTGCAAAACAAGCAGGAATAGAGTGCGTTATAGGTCATCGAATAGCTAATCTGAAAAACACGGATGGTCTTGTTCTCAAAACATTTACAGACCTCGGTGTAGCCTAATTCTTTAATGTCAGAACTTAAAGTTCAACACATTCTAACTCTTGCTGAACTGTTAGCAAAAGGTGCAAGACATAACTTTGTTTCAATTACTACGTCATCACTTGGAAAAAACATTCACAGATCTCAACAAGCTGCTTCAAAACACCTTTTGGAATTAGAACAAGATGGATACATTGAGCGAATCAGAAACGGACAAAAATTCTCAGTTAGGATTACGCCAAAAGGACATGCAGAAATTTTAAAGATAACCACCATTTTAAAATCAAGTTTAGAGTCTACTCCATCTTACATTGAATTTATGGGGAACATAATTTCTGGAATGGGTGAAGGGGCATATTATATGTCAATGAAAGGATATACAAAACAATTCAAATCAAAACTTGGTTACATTCCATTTCCAGGCACATTAAATGTAAAATTAAAAGACAAAAAATTTGTTGAAGCAAAGCGCGAGCTTGATGCACATGAAGGAATAATAATTGATGGTTTTTCTGATGGAAAGCGAACTTATGGGTGGGTAAAATGTTATCCTGCAAAGATCAACAACACAGTTGATGGTATGCTCATAACTTTGGAAAGAACACACTATGACGATTCTATAGTGGAATTGATCTCACACACAAATATCAAAAAGGCAGCAAAACTCTCAAAAGGCTCGCAAATATCAGTTAGAGTACCAATCTCATCAAAATAAACACAATCTCAAACTAATTATTGATGGAAGTGCTATGATTTGATATGGTTCTAATATGGATTGGAATTGCATTAGGTGTTCTAATTGCAAGCGCACTAATCTACAAAATAACAAAATCTTCAAAAAACAATTACATTTCACTCAAGTGCAAAAAATGTGGTTTTAAAACAAACGGCCTAAAATGCCCTATCTGTGAAAGTGAAAAAAGAATCTAAATTCTATAAATTGACTCGCCGTACTCGCTCTCTATCTTTGAACTTTTGATATCAGGTATTGGAGATTGTAATCTTGCTATGCTTGCATTTACATTGATCTTCTTACATCCATCAGTGATGAATTTTTCTTGATGGATTTGATCATATCCTAATGCTATGATATCTGGTTTCACAAGAGCCACTGTTTTGAAAATATCTCCTTCGTGTCCCACCACGGCATAATCCACCATCAAAAGAGAATTCACAAGATCGCGTCTAAGCTCCATATTATGAAGTGGCAATCTATGTTTCATTTTTTGTGCAGTCTGGTCAGTCGCTATTACAACTATTAGCACGTTTCCTAATGCCTTGGCAGCCCTTAGCGTATGTATGTGTCCAGGATGTATGATATCAAAGACTCCTCCAGCAAGAACTACTCTTATTGCTGATCTGCCAAGATCTGTCAATGTTTTTTTGTCAGATTCAACAATTCCGTTTTTTTCAAAAGATTCTATCTTTGCCTTTAGATGATCAGGATTGACAGGAAGTTTTTTTCTAATTATTGAAATGGCATCCTCACCGGAAATCGAGGAAACGTACAGAGCTGATATTATCTCCTTATCTAGAGCATCCAACTATATCACTAAAACAAGACTTCTAATCCGCTTTTCATCTATAAACTCTGTGCCCAAGGATCTATTCCTTTTGAAAAACGCAATGCATCAATTAACCCTTCAGCATATCCTATACTTAAAACTGCAAGCTCATCTTTTCCCTCATCCTGAAATTTTTCTGCATCATCAAGATATAATTCTGCATTTTCTAAAACCGATTGAAGGCTTTTATCATCTTTGAAACGATTTGTTACTTCTTCTAGCGCCTTTCGCGCTTTTGGAATATATTTTTGCAACATCTGCTCTGAAATTTTTTGAATCCTTGAAGAATTGTCAAAAGGTTCGTCAAGACATTTTGCTAAAACCTTTAGTGCATCAGATTCTGTAAAGTGCATTCTGCCCGGAATTATGATAGTATGTGGTGGTTTTCCAAAATCTATGTTTTCTAGGCTCGAAATTTTTCCTGCTATTATCTTTTGATTTTTAGTCCCTACTCTTGATGCAACTATTGCAAAAGTAGAATTATCAACAACATTTCTTTTTTGTCCGTTTTCTGCCAAAAGTAAACTAGAAAAAGCATCCTTTGGATTTAAGAAAAATTTTGTATCATTATTGAATTCCAAAATTATTATAGTGTGATTTCCAGCCACCAGATTATCATAAAGCGTATAGTATACACTGGAAACGGATTGTTGGTCTTTCATCATGGTGACAACCTTTCCTATCTTGTAAAAATGGAGACCGCATTCACCAATAAGTGACGTAATTGCGGATGCAGCATGAATTGTTTTTGTTCGAATCTTTTCCAAGATTGCTCTTGTCCTCAATTCGATATGGGTAGTAGCAATGTAGGGATCTCCATATGATAGTAGTACCACCTCTTTCTTCCTTGCTTCCTTAAGGATGGCCTTTCCGTCCTCAACTAGCCATCGCGGGGCTGTCTTAAACTGGCGTTTTACAATCTTTTTGATCTTTGCTAATTCTGATTTTGTAATTGGACTAGTAAAAATCTCCAAATAAACAAGATCTGCCCTTTTGAGGATCTTTACTACATCAGAACCAATTCCATCTGCACCAGAAATACCAAGACCAATAAACCACAGCATAATCGCATTTGAGAAGGTGGTTATTTTGAGCTTACGCGCTTTGTTTTGATTTTCCGTGTAACCTTTTCAAATGATACAACATGTGCTTGAAGACTTCGATGCTTCTAAGAAACTCATCAATTGAAACTCGCTCATCAATTGTATGTGATGCGTGAGGATCCCCCGGTCCATATGTTACTACAGGTATGTTTAGTGCATTTCCGATTATGTTCATGTCACCAGTTCCTGTTTTACGGATTAGCTGTGGTCTTGATTTTTCTACATCAATTACACCCAGAGTCAAAGCCCTAACAAGTGGTGAATCATGTGGAGCTTCAAACGGTTCTGTTTCATCCAATACAGAATAAAATGCACTTACTCCTTGTTTTTTTGCAACTTCTTGAACTGTAGTAGCTATTTTTTCTCCAACTGATTTGCAATTCATGTCTACTGGAATCCTAATGTCCATTATTGCGTCACACTCTACTGCTGTTACGTTGTGACTTGTTCCACCCTTTATCTCAGTTAGTGTTGCTGTGAGTAACATTCCTTTTGGTTTGTTTCCTTGATTTCCTTCTAATGCATCTTTTAGAGCACTGATAAACACATATGCCTCATCAATAGCATTTTTTGCAAGCCACGGTGCACTTGCGTGTGCGCTGTTTCCTACGTTTATTTTAAGATTGATAGCAATTCTTCCCTTGTAAGCAATCGTGATATTTCTTATTCCACTGGGTTCACCAAAAATTGCATAATCAATGTCAAGCTTTTGCTTTACAAGACTCTTGATACCAGTAGCATTTCCTTCTTCATCTACAACAGCTGCAAAAACTACAGTTCCAGTATGGTTTTGCATTGTTGCTGCAGCAAGAAGCATGGACATAAGTGGAGCTTTTGCATCAGATGCACCTCGTCCATAAAGAAAACCATTATCATTTTTGACTTTGATTTTGCCAGGAACTGTATCCATATGACCGCACAAAAGTATCTTTGGCGAACCAGAACCTTTTGTTGCAATTAGATTTCCTACTTCATCGATGTGTATATTTTCAAATCCTAAATCATCACATTTATCTGCCAAAAATTCAGCAAATGGTTTTTCAGAAAGAGAAGGGGTATAAAGTCTAAGTGCCTTCTCAAGCATCTTTACTGAAAACCTAGGTGTTATGGTTATTGAAGAGTCCAATTCTTATTTTCTCGATTTTAACGCGTAATCTATCATCAAGGCTGGGATATCTACACCAGTAACTCTGACAGTATTTTTGTATTCTGTTGTGTTGTTTACTTCATGCACAACTAGTCCTTTTTCCTTACTTTCCATTAGATCCACGCCAACTATCTGTCCCTGTACTGCATTTTTTGCTTTGATACAAATCTCTTCCAACTCTTTTGTGACTTTACATTCTTCTGCCTTTCCTCCAAGTGCCATGTTTGTTTTCCACTGACTATCTCCAGAATATCTATAGATTGCAGCAACAACTTTGTCTCCTACCATTATGGCTCTAATATCACGTGGAGGTCTTTGAACAAATTCTTCAAGATAATACACTTGATAAATTGGATACATTCTTTCCCTGCTTTCCATTATTCCCTGTGCAGAATCACGATCTTTTAGTAACGCAATCATTCTTCCCCAGCTTCCAACTGTCGGTTTTAGAACCATGGGATATCCCTTGGATTCTAGAGTTTCAAGTGCAGCTTCCTCAGAAAATGCTACTGCACTAAATGGGGTAGGAACTCCATATTTTTGTAGTAGCATATGGGTGAATAGTTTGTTTCCTGCAAAGATACTTGTGTTCAAAGAGTTTATCACGTTCACTCCTTTTCCTTCAAGTGCTGCAGTAGAGTGTAAACTACGGTAATAACTAACACATCGCTGTATCACAGTTTCAAATTTTTCTTTGGTCTTGTCCAAACTAACAAAAAGATTCTTACAATCAACCATCTCCACGTTGACTCCTGTCTTTTTTGCAGCATCAAAGAGAGCTTTTTCTTCCCACCGGATGGTGTCGTAAAGAATCGATAATCCGAAGCTCACTGGCCCCAGTCCTCACCAACAGTTTGTGCTGGTTTTAACTCAAAGCCTGAAGATCCTTTAGTTAACTCAAAGCTTGCGCCACAATCTGGGCATGTTATTATCTCTCCTTCCATTGCATCCTTTGGAGGAGTGATGACTGCATCACATTCTGGACATTTCATCTTACTTACCTGACTTTACCTTAACCTGGGTGTCATTAATTATCTTTTTTTCAAGTCTATCATCCAATGGAATTTCAAGCAAATCACCCATTCGTAAGTTCTTTAGTCCTGCTGCTACCGATTTTGCGTGCTCATCATTTTGTTCTAGGCCCAAAAGTGACATGAGATAGGCCGCCCCATTTTTGCCTGCCAGTTCACCAAAGACTATCCTTCTTCTGTTGCCTACTACTTTGGGTTCGATTGGTTCGTATGCAGCTGGGTTTCTAAGAATTGCAGCTAGGTGAGTTCCTGCCTTGTGTTTGTAGGCTGTTGAACCTACTATTGGTTTGGAATCGTATGGTTTGATGTCAGTGTATTGCTCGATTAATCGTGAAAGATCCATTAGCATGTCCAGTCTGAAATTATTTGGAGATTTGTATAAGTAGCTAAGTGCAACTGCCGTCTCTGCTAATGCTGGAATGCCTGTTCTTTCACCAATACCATCGATTGTTGTATGTATCTGATCTGCACCAGCATCGCATCCTGCAAAAGCATTTGCTAATGCGAATCCAATATCGTTGTGACAGTGGACATCAAGCGGGGTCTTTATTTGTTCTCGTACAGCTTTTACAAGATTGTACATTCCTATCGGTCTCATAATTCCAACGGTGTCTGGAATGCTGATTCTGTCTACCCCAGCTTCCTCAATCGCTTTACACATTTTAATTAAAAATGCTGGTTCTGCTCTACTTGCATCTTCCATGGTAAATCGCATCTTCAAACCATGTGATTTTGCATACTCTACTGTTTCAACAGCTCTGCGTAAAGCTTCTTCTCTTGAAATTCTTAATTTATCTTTTAGATGAATGTCTGACATGCCAAGGTATGTTGCCATCCATACTGCATCACAATCCAGTGCGACATCTACATCTTCTTTTAATGCACGCACATGTGCAACGATATCTGCTTTCAATCCTTGTTTGATTATTGTTTTTGTTGCTTCCTTGTGATCACTTGATACTACTGGAGAAATTTCAATCTGATCAACACCAAAATAATCAAGCATCCACGCGATCTGAATTCGTTGCTTGTTTGAAAAAGTAACACCTGGGTGCTGCTCACCTTCTCTTAGAGTACTATCTAAGACGTGAATCTTCTTTGTTTTTGTTCCCATGGCATTATACTGGTATGCATAGTAATTCGGATCATCCATTGCTGATCTAGTACAAAAAATCACTAAATATAAACATATTCGTACTAAAATCGTCTGGTTTGATACCAGTTACATCGATTCTCGTCTTAGTTAGGAAAAAGTATCTGAATTTCGTTTTTTAGGTCACAGTACGCAAAATAATGACAGTGTTTGTGTCAAACACTCCTGGAACCTTGCGTAGAGAATCAATACATGTGTTAATGTCAGTAATAGTCGGTGCACGTATTATTACGGCAATATCATACTGTCCAGTTATTTCATAAACAGTATGCACTCCTTGAAGCTTTGTTAGCTTTGCAGAAACTTTTGATGTATCAATTGAAGAATCAACTGAGATCAAAATGATTGCGCTTGTTGCATTTGCATCGCCAGTTTCTATTGTGAATTTTTTTATTATTCCGCCATCTAAGAGATTTTTAACTCTTCTTCTTACTGCTGATTCTGAAAGACCTATTTTTTGTCCTATTTCCACAAAAGATTCTCTAGAGTTTTTTTTTAGCGTTTCAATTATGAATTCATCAGTGTTATCTCTAGACATTTCTGCGCTTTTCCTCTCTGCCTAATATCACATCTAGTACTTCTAAAGTTTTGTCTATATCTGACTCTGAAATCACAAGTGGAGGCAAGAGTCTGAGTATGTTTTTTCCCGAATACAAAAACAATATGCCATTAGCTATTCCATCAAACAAAATGTCTTTAACCTCAAACTTCATCTCTACTCCGATCATCAGACCCTTGCCACGAATTTCTCGAATTATTCTATGTTTTTCTTTTAGTCTTTCTAATCCTTCTCGGAATTTCTTTCCCATTTTTACTGCATTTTCAACTAATCCATCCTGTGTTAAAGCCTGTATTGTGGCTATTCCTGCAGCACAGGAAAGAGGATTGCCTCCAAAGGTTGAGGATTGCTCTCCTTTGCTTATGCAAGCAAGTATGTCTGGTCTAACAAGTGTAGCACCCATAGGCACTCCACCTGCCATGCCTTTTGCAAGACACATGATGTCTGGAGTTGTGTTCCAGTGTTCCCCTGCCCACATCTTCCCAGTTCTGCCAAGTCCAGATTGAATTTCATCAAAGATCAAAAGTATTCCTTTTTCATCACACAATTTTCTAACGTCTTGAAGAAAACCATCTGGCGCAACATGAATTCCACTCTCTCCCTGAATTGGTTCTAGGATGATAAATCCAGTATCAGAGTTTACAGTTGATCTTAACGCTTCAATGTCTCCAAATGAAGAAAAAGAAACTTTTTCAACAAGTGGTTCAAATGACTTGCGATACTTCGGATTAAATGTCAGTGAAAGTGAACCAAATGATTTTCCATGGTAAGAACCGTTCATTGCTATCATTCCAGATTTTCCAGTAAATTTTCTTGCAAACTTTATTGCAGCTTCAACAGCTTCTGTTCCACTATTGTTCAGATATACTTGGCTTAGACCTTTTGGAGCGATCCTAATTAAATTTTCAAGAAATTCTTCACGTGTCTTGTTGTAAAGTGAACTGTGTACTGTAATTATTTTTTCAAGCTGATCTTGAAGGGCTTTTACAACGCGTGGATTACGATGACCAACAAGGGCAACTCCATATCCTCCCATACAATCGATGTACTCTTTCCCAGAGGTGTCCCATACATGGGCTCCAAGGCCTCGTTCTACAGTAACAGGAAATCTCTGGTAAATGTTTCCCATAAATTCGTCTTCAGTCATTTTGAAATCACCGTACAATTGTCATTTGCAATAGCTAATGATATCGGGTTTTCTCTCTGACCATTTGCGATGAGAGCTTGTTTGACACCCATCTCTAAGGCTTCAGTAGCTGCAAGAACTTTCTTTTCCATACCAAACCCAATCTTTGGAAGAATCTCTTTTGCTTCTACTAGACTCAGGTTCTTGACAAGCTTTTCATTCATCATTAATCCATCAACATTAGTCAAAAATAGAATCTTGTCTGACAGCATCTTTCCTGCTACGTATGCTGCTGCTCTGTCACCATCTACATTAAGAAAGTCAAACTCCTCACTTATTGCAATTGGAGATATGACAGGAACATATCCTTGTTCTAATATTGATTTTATCAGACTAGTGTTTACTTCCTTTATTTTTCCAGTGTAACCTCCATCTATTGACATTTTTCGTCCCTTTTCATTTATTATCATGAGCTTCTTTTTGCGTTCTGCTTGAATTATTTGTCCATCTATACCTGATAGTCCTACCGCATTAATTCCATTTTTTTGCAACATGACAACAATCATTTTGTTTATCTTACCTGACATTACCATGGTAAAAATTTCTACAGTTTCTTTGTCAGTGTATCTACTTTTTATTCCGCCAGGGGAAACAATAAATTTTTGTTCTTTGCCAAGTGCTTCTGAAATTTTTGTTACTTCTTTTCCACCGCCATGTACAAGAATTATTTTTTCTTGTTGTGATACTTTTTTGAGGTCGGAAATTGTTGAGGGATGAAGACCATCTACAACACTTCCTCCGATCTTGATTGTGATCATTTCTTTACACAGGTGTTAGCGGCGAGTAGTGTAGACCTTCCATCTCATCAAAGCCTGCCATTACATTCATGTTTTGTATTGCAGATCCTGCTGCTCCTTTCATGAGATTGTCTGACGCTGATAATACAACCAATCTGTTGTTGTCTTCATCTATATCAAATCCCACGTCACAGAAATTAGATCCTACTACAAACTTAGGATCTGGAAACTTGTAGAATCCTTTTTTGTCTCTGATCAATCTGATGAATTTTTCATCTTGGTATTGTTCACGATACATCTTCCAAAGATCCATCTCTGTTACTTGTTCTGTAAGGAATGTGTGATTTGTACACAGAATTCCTCTTACAATATCTACTGCATGTGGACTCATAGACACTTTGATCTTCTTTCCTGCAACTATACTTAGCTCTTGCTCTATCTCTCCAGTGTGTCGATGCTTTGCTGGTTTGTATGGTCTGATTACTCCAGATCTCATTGCATGGTGTGTTCCTGCAACTGAACCAGCACCTGCTCCAGATGAGCCAATTTTAGAATCAACCACGATATGCTCAGTATCAATTATGCCCTTTTTCACAAGGGGATAAAGAGCTAGAAGAGATGTTACTGCCATGCAGCCAGGACATGAAACAAGTTGCGCCTTTTTGATTTCGTCTCTATGAAATTCTGGTACTCCAAAAACTGATTTTGATAATAGATCTGGGTGCGGATGCTGCCAACCATACCATTTGTCATAATCTGCAGGGTTGTGCAGTCTATAATCTGCACTAAGATCAATTACTTTCATTCCTCGATCGTATAGTGCTTTAACTATCTCAGTTGCTGTTCCATGCGGAACTGCAGTAAAAACCAGATCGCACTTGTCTGACATCTTGTCATAGTCAAGCTCGGAAAATGTCAAGTCAATAAAACCCTTCAGACTTGGTTGTATTCTTGAAATGTATTCTCCAACATACTGCCTTGATGTTACCATTGCAATTTCGACTTTGGGATGACTTACAAGTAACCTTAACATTTCTCCACCGACATAACCAGATGCACCTATCACTCCTACTCTCATTAATACTCCTCTAGCATAACATAGTATAATTTATTTTATAGCTGAGTTGACAGCAAAATCAATCATCTCTTTTGGAATATTCTTTTTTGCCACTTTTGCCAAGCCTTTGAACTCTACAGTGTTGTTCACTTCATGCACAACCAATCCGCGTTTTTCATCTTCCATTAAATCAACTCCAAGTATTCCGCCGCCTACTGCCTTTGATGCTTTAAGACAAATGTCCTCAAGCTCTTTTGTTATTTCACAAGGTACAGGTTCCGCTCCAAGTGCTATGTTTGTCTTAAAACCTCCAGTTGAAGTTCGATACATCGCAGCTACGACTTGATCTCCTACAGCTATTGCTCGTATGTCACGTGGTGGTCGCTTTACCATTTCTTGTAAATAATAGATCCTGTCTAGTGGACCGTCACTAAGTTCTCTTACTTCGATTATCGCATCTGCAATATCCCTGTCTTTTAGAGCCATGACTCCTCTTCCCCAGCTTCCAACCACTGGTTTGATAACCATTGGATATCCTACCTTCTCAAGGTTCTCAAGTGCTGTCTCGGATGAGAAGGAAAAGTAGGTTTTAGGTGTAGGTACATTGTGTTTTTTTAACAAAAGCGATGTAATCATTTTGTTTCCGCAATTATTAGCCACTGCAAATTTGTTTATGACTGGAACGTCAAGAAATTCTAGACATGCAGTAAAGTGGAGACCACGAAAATAACTGACACATCTTTCAAGAACAACATCACCAAAGTCAAAATCACTTCTCTTGCTTTCAGTACTGATCTGCGTTATCTTTGCATCAATCATTTTTGTATCGTGACCAAGCTCGACTGCTTTTTCCTCAAGCATTTTCTCCTCTGACCTTATTCTGTCAAACACAATACGGAGTTTTGACATTTACTCTCCCCAATCTTCGCCAACTTTTTCAGCTTGTTTTAGTTGGCATGTAGAACCATTTTTTGATGCGATTTCGAAATCTGCTCCACAATCAGGGCATGAAACTATTTCTCCAACAGTTGCATCATCTGGAATATTTAATTTTGCATCACATTCTGGGCAATTCATTTTTTACTCTTTCACCTCTTTTTTAGTAATTTATTAGCTTCTGTGGATTGCATTCCCCACAATTCGACAAATCCTTTTGCAAGAGTTTGATCAAAGGTAGATCCAGCTCCATATGTTGCCAAGTCATGACTATACAATGAATGATCTGATTTCCTTCCGACAACTCTTAGACTTCCTTTGAACATTTTCAGTTTTACAGTTCCGCTAACTCTCATTTGTGAGGCATTGATAAACATATCTAAATCTGATTTTAGTGGATCTTGCCATAATCCAGAATACGTTAACCATGCCCATTCTGCATCAACTAATGATTTGAATTTGAGCTCGTGTTTTGTAAGAACCATTTTTTCAAGATCAGCATGTGCCTCAATTAGGCATGTTGCTGCAGGCGTCTCATAGACTTCGCGTGATTTTATGCCTATGACCCTATCTTCTATGTGGTCTACGATGCCGATACCGCAAGATCCTGCCTTTTTGTTGATGTACTCTACAAGTTCGATTGGCTTTAGATTCTTACCATCTGCCGCAACCGGAATTCCATTTTTGAATTTTATTTCCAGATATTGTGGTTTATCAGGTAAATTTTTAGTCTTCACCCAGATGAATGCATCATCTGGAGGTTCATTGTATGCATTTTCTAAAACTCCGCCTTCTATTGCCCGTCCCCACAAATTCTGATCGACGCTGAACTTTTTTGCTGTAGTATCAATCTGTATGCCGTGTTTTTTTGCAAACTTTAATTCTACATCACGTGTTAGATTCAGATCGCGAATAGGTGCGATGATAGGAAGAGTAGAACTTGAACGCATAGTGACATCGAACCTTACTTGATCATTTCCTTTACCCGTGCAACCATGTGCAAGTGCCTTTGCATTTTCTTTTTTAGCAATCTCCACTACTTTTTGTGCGATTAATGGTCTTGCTAGTGCTGTTGCAAGGCAGTATTTTTTTTGATAAAGTGCATTTGCCTTGATTGAAGGAAAAATAAAATTATGAACAAACTCTTCACGTGCATCTAAATTGTAATGTTTCACAACTCCAAGCTTTTTGGCTTTTGCAGCAATCTTTTTTTGATCATCTCCTTGTCCAACGTCCACCGTGACCGTGACAACATCCAAGTTGTGTTCTTTTTGTAAATATTTCACAACTACAGAAGTGTCTAATCCACCAGAGAAAGCTAAAACTGCTTTTCCTTTCATTGAGGTTTTTTGTGATTTAATTTTCGCATTTATCTTTTGTGTTCTTTGTGTTTTTCTTTTCGTGATCTCAAAAAATTAAAAATTCAACTCTCAAAAACAAAAAGTAGCTTGAGCTAAAATTCGAACACTATTTAACCGCATTATTATAACAGCGTTATATGAAAATACTTGTTGGCGGTGTAGTGGTAGCAATAGCTATAGCCGTGGCTTTAGTCGCAATTGGCACACAATCAGCAAATCATGATCTAGAAAATACAATCAGAGTAGCATTCTTTCCAAACATCGGGCATTCAATTGCTATTGTTGGAATGGAAAAAGGAACATTTTCAGAAAAATTGGGAAACCAGACAGAGATAAAAACACGACTCTTTGATTCTGGTCCACAAGTAATAGAAGCAATGTTTGCAAATGAAATTGATCTTGCATATGTGGGACCAGGTCCTGCGATCAACGGTTTTCTAAAGTCTAACGGAAAGTCTCTGAAAATTCTTGCAGGAGCTGCAAGCGATGGGGTTAGTCTTGTAGTTCATCCCGACTCTGATATAAAATCATATGAAGATTTTAGTGGTAAAAGAATTGCTGCTCCGCAAATAGGAAATACACAGGATGTATCGCTAAGAAGTTTTCTTTATCAAAATAATCTAAAGCCAGCTGAAAAAGGCGGGACTGTTTATGTTATTAATGTTGTAAACCCTGACATCTTTACGCTTTTTTCAAAAGGTGATCTTGATGCAGCCTGGGTGCCAGAACCATGGGCAACAAGACTTGTGCAACAACTTGGTGGAGTAAGACTATTCCAAGAAAAAGAACTTTGGCCTGATCAAAAATTTTCATCCGTTATCTTGATTGTACGTTCTGAATTCTTAGAAAATCATCCAGACCTTGTACAAAAGTGGTTGAATGCACATGTACAAACATCTAATTGGATAAATGAGCATCGTGACGAAACTGAAATTATTTACAATAATTTTCTAAAGAAAAGTACTGGAAAAACTCTTTCTCCAGAATTACTTCATGAGGCATTCTCAAACCTGCAAATAACAGATGATCCAATAGAATCATCGGTTTATACGTTTGCTGAGAGGGCAAATTCTCTTGGTTATCTTGGAAGGGAAGGTTATAGCTTGGAAGGAATGTTTTACACGGAGCCGCTTAATTCTATAAGAAAGGAGATCAACCAATAAATGACAAAGCTTGAAGCAAAAAACATTGTTAAACACTTTGATCACAATGGAAATCAGGTTCTTGCATTAGATGGAATAAATCTGAAGGTAGATGAAGGAGATTTTGTATGTATAGTTGGGCCTTCTGGGTGTGGTAAATCTACATTTTTGAATATCATAGCTGGACTAGAAAAACCAAATTCAGGAGAGGTTCTACTTAATGGTAAAGCAATCAATACACCAGGTCCAGATAGAACAATGGTCTTTCAAGAGGGTGCACTTTTTCCTTGGCTCAAAGTGATTGATAACGTAGAGTTTGGATTAAAGATGGCAGGAATTCCAAAAGATGAACGCACACAAATATCGCAAAGATATCTTGACATGATGCAGCTTACCAAATTTGCAAATTCCTATATTTATCAACTCTCTACAGGAATGAAGCAAAGAGTTGCAATTGCACGAGCACTCGTCATGGATCCTGAAATTCTTTTGATGGACGAACCATTCGCTGCCTTAGACGCACAAACAAGAGATCTCTTGCTGGTGGAATTACAATTGATCTGGGAAAGAACAAAGAAGACTATACTTTTTGTGACACACAGCATTGCAGAATCTGTAATACTTGGCAATCGTGTGGTTGTGTTCAAAAACAGACCCTCTAAGATAAAAAAAGAATTTGTAATAGACTATCGTAGGCCTAGACTTGCAGAAGATCATAACCTCATCAAATATCAACAAGATATACTTGCTGAATTGAGAACTGAAGTAAAAGCTCAGATCAAAGGGGAGTTTGAGGAATGAAAGGAAAGATAACTGCAAAAAGAATTGCATTTTATGCTGGAATAGTTATAGTCTGGCAGATTGTCTTTTCACTAAACATATGGACTGAAAATATCTTTCCATCGCCAATTCAGGTTGCAGAAGACCTAGCATATGGCGCTGCCGATGGCAGCTTGTTTTTTGGAATTGCAACTAGCATGTGGAGATTAATTGTTGGACTTGGAATTTCAATAGCTGCTGGTATCACACTTGGAATATTCATGGCTAGAATAGAGTCTGTAAACCAAACCATTGGTTCACTTGTTCTTGGATTACAATCAATCCCATCAGTTGCATGGGTCCCAATGGCATTTTTGTGGTTTGGACTAAGTGATACTGGAATAATTTTTGTTACTGTAGCAAGTTCAATGTTTGCAGTAACCATTAACACTTATTCTGGAATGAAAAACGTTCCACCCTCATACATTGCAGCAGCAAGAAACATGGGTGTAAGTGAAGCTCAACTAATCACAAATGTTATGCTTCCTGCAGCGTTCCCGCATCTGATTTCTGGTTTCAGACAAGGTTGGGCATTTGCATGGCGTGGTGTAATAGGTGCAGAAATATTTTTTTCATTTTTGGGTTTGGGATTCTTGTTAAATGTTGGGCGAGAATTAAATGAAATATCACAAGTAATTGCCATTATGCTTGTAATAATGATAATAGGAATCTTGATTGATGGATTTATCTTCAAAAAAATTGAAAGAAAAGTAATGTCAAGATGGGGCTTGGCCTAACCAAAAGTTTTGTTATTTCTTTACGTCATATCACAAGATTAATGGTCTCTCTTCTTTTTTACAAAAATTCCAGCAATTATGGCACCAGCAGGTATGATACCAAGCAAATAATATACGTTAAATTCACTTTCTGATTTTTTACCGCTCTCAAACCCCGAAATGGTTATCTGTTTACTGGATTGCGGTTCTAAATCAAAGACCACGTGCCATGTGTTTTGTTCGTCTCTACTTTGTATTGAATCAATTTTTTTTCCCTCTTTATACACAACAAATTTTTGCGACTCTGACTCCATAGGGAATTCAATATTTGCAAAAGATTTCATTGGCCAAGGATTTCTTGCAAATAACATTAAGGTATTTTTTTCATTATCAAACTTTATGTCAGTCAAGTACCCTTCTGTCTTGTATCTAAAATCAAATCTTTTGTCATCTTTTATAACAAAAGTTGGTATTACCATGTCATCACCAATCACAAAACAGCTGTAGTAATTTACTTGTGTTGTAAATGATGGATCTGGATAAATAGAAAATTCCTTTCTTTCTCCAGGTTCAAGTTTTTCTATATTCTCTACACTTTTTCCAACATCAATGAACTTGTTATCTTTTCCATGAATGAGCGCATACACTTTAATTCCATATGCAGTGAAATTTCCATTATTTACTATAACGCCCGAAGTATGACCATCCTTATGTTTGACAAGTGTGTTGTCATAAACCACTTCAATGTACGTGTAATCTTTTGGACCTGGCACAAACGTAACCTGTGGTTTTTCAAGAATTGGGTTTTTGCTTACGACTTGATCAAACTTAATCTTAAACGGTATGTCTTTTGCTAGGTTTGCAACTGGTAATGTATATGATTCTGAGATCATCCCATCGCCATCTTGTATCTTGATTGTTATTGTAGGAATTATTGGATAACTCTCTGTATTTTTTACTGCACCTATAACTGTGTAAATTCCTTCATGGTCAAAATATGAATCATATTCGTTGTCTGGAATCCAAACTTCTGCACTTGCAAACTGTTGTATAAGTAAGGCTAATGCTGTTAAGGCAAGAAGATTTGCTATGATGATATCATGTCTCATAAATGCAACATGCATGGTTTGTTTGCTGAATTTTAATGTAGTTTCTTTAGAACATCTAATGCTGTTTTAAAGTCATTTGGAGAGCTTATCAGAACATTTCCAGCAATTTTATGAGCCTTTTTTATAAAATCGACAAAATCATTACTATAAGATGACCAATCTAAACTAAGCATCTTGGCAGACTTTGAATTCTTCTCCGTTGGAAGCAATATGCATGGAATTATCCTAAATCCTTGTGGTTTTAATTTGTCCACAATTCTTGTTATTTGATCAAGCGAACTAATTACCTGTGTCACAAACCCTTTGGGCTCGGACTCAATTTTTCTATGAATTTTATTAAAATCTGGATTACTTGGTATTGAAAGAAAGAGATCGATCTTTTTTCCAAATCCTTGTTGGTTGAATTGCCTGACAATATCACTTGGAACAAGTTTTGAATCTTGGGGGCCTTCTGGTGGCGCATCACCTTTGAGGATTAGAACACCATTCAAATCTAATAATATTGCATCACAAACTGATTGTGTTAATGACGTAAGATTTCTATCTCTTACACGTATGCTTGATGTGATCTCTATTTTCGTATTGGAGCTTCTGATAAAAGCTCCTGTTGTCATAGGTGAAATTCTTGGTATGCCAAGAACTGAATCTGTGATATGAATTCCATCACAATGTTTGCTAACAATAACCACTCTCTCTTTTAGCCTATTTACGGAATCTTGCAGCTCTTTATGAGAAAGTATCGTGTCCTGAATTACCTTTGGTGGATTTAATTCGTAAGTAATTGTCATAGAAGAATCTCTCAGTTACCTGATTATAACTTTTGAATAATCCATGAGAAGGGGTATTATCAATAAAAGGAATTAAATTGATAAAAATACTTTAAAAAATATCTTGGGAGAGAAAGAGTCATTCATTAGTGCATTAAAAAATAGAATATTGCTTTTTGATGGAGCAATGGGTACTGAAATTCAAAAATTAAATCCAAAACCAGAGGATTTTCCTGATGGTAAAGATGGATTCAATGACGGTCTATCTTTTACTAGACCAGAATGGATAAGAAAGATTCACGAGAGTTATCTGGAGTCTGGTGCTGATTGTATAGAGACCAACACGTTTGGTTCAAACAAACTAAAGCTAGAAGAATATGGATATGGTGATAAAACTGTAGAGTTCAACAAAAAAATTGCCGAACTCGCAGTAGATGTGGCAAAAAAATTTATTGCCAAACCAAGATATGTTATAGGTTCAATGGGACCAACTGGATTTCTGCCAAGCTCAAATGATCCATCCTTGGGACAAAAACCACTAAACGAAATACGAGAAGCTTTTGAACAACAAGCTGAGGGTCTGATACGTGGTGGGGTAGATGCCTTGTTGATTGAGACCAGCCAAGACATTCTAGAAGTTAAGCTTGCCATCGAAGGGTCTCACCGTGCAATGAAAAAAACAGGAAAAAAAGTTCCTATCATTGCAAACGTTACGCTTGATCAATATGGAAAGATGCTGCTTGGAACAAATGTACAAGCTGCATTTACAACTATATCAGATATGGGAATTGATGTTTTTGGATTAAATTGTTCTACAGGTCCCAAAGAAATGATACCTAGTGTGAAATGGCTTGATGAACAAAGTAATCTTCCATTACTAGTTGTACCAAACGCAGGAATGCCAGAAAATCAAGAAGGAAAAGCAGTGTATAAAATGACGCCAGATGAGATGGCCAAAACACTAGATAGTTTCATTAGTGAATTCAAACAAGTACGAATCATCGGCGGGTGTTGTGGGACAAACCCTGCACACATTGCGTCTCTTCGTAAAGTCATAAATCAAAAAAAGATTAAGGCATAAGTATTTAGAAAAAATAGTTACAACAAATATGTTGAATATAGCAAGAGTCAGCTCAGCATTAAAGGCAGTTGATCTTAAACAGATACCACCTCCACTGATTATTGGAGAAAGGCTAAACACACAAGGATCAAAAAAAGCCAAAGAGTGTGTACTTAGTGACAACTTTGAGGAATTACTGAAATTAGCTAGAAGTCAAGTGGAAGACGGGGCACACTGTATCGATGTTTGTGTTGCAACTACTGAACGCTCTGATGAATTAGAATTTATGAAAAAACTTGTAAAATTACTAAGTCTAGAAATAGAGGCACCACTTGTCATAGATTCTACTGATCCTAGCGTAATTGCAGCTGCACTCGAACAAATTCCTGGAAGACCAATAATAAATTCAATAAATCTGGAAGGTGATGGAAGTCGATTTCATGCACTAGCTCCTCTTATGGCAAAGTATGGAGTTCCAGCAATAGCAATGTGTATTGGTCCAAAGGGAATGGCAAAGACGCCGCAAGAAAAACTAGAGACGGCAGAGCTACTCTATGAAACTGGAAAAAAATATGGCCTAAAGCCAGAGCAGTTAATTTTTGATGTCTTAACTTTCACACTTGCTACAGGAGAATTGGAATTTCAAGATGCAGCAAAAAACACCTTAGAAGGAATTAGATTAGTAAAACAACGTTTTTCACATTCATTTACTACACTTGGCCTAAGCAACATAAGTTTTGGTCTAGCACATCAAGCACGTAAAACACTAAATGCAGTTTTTCTATATCACGCGGTAAAAAATGGACTGGACACTGTAATAATCAATCCAAAAGATGTTGTTCCATACTCTGAAATCAACGATAAAGAAAGAAAACTTGCCGAAGATCTAATCTTTAATACACATCCAAACGCACTTTCAGAATTCATAACATATTTCGAAAATAAGAAATCTGTCACTGTAGCAAAACGAGTTGAAATCGATCCATCTTGGAGCGCGGGGAAAAGATGTAATTTCAGAATAATTAACAGACTAAAGGACGGAATAGAAAATGACGTTGTTACTGCAATTGCTGAAAAAAGTTCTCTGACAAAGTTACTTGTCAAAAAAAATGGTTCATTAGTTTTGCAGGCGCCAAAAGAAGTAACGCATGAAGGTGCAATCAGAACACTCAACGACGAACTCCTTCCAGCCATGAAAGAGGTTGGTGATAAATTTGGAGCGGGCGAGCTCATCTTACCATTTGTTCTAAAATCTGCAGAATGCATGAAATCTGCTGTTGGTGAGCTTGAAAAATACCTCTTAAAACGAGAAGGAACAAGCAAAGGCAATCTAGTTTTAGGAACAGTTTATGGTGATGTTCATGATATTGGAAAGAATCTAGTCAAGACTATATTTGAAAATAATGGATATACTGTTTATGATTTGGGAAAACAAGTTCCGTTACAAAAATTCCTAGACAAAATTAATGAAGTAAAACCAGATGCTATAGGATTATCAGCCTTGTTAGTGTCAACTTCAAAACAAATGCAGTACTTTGTAGAGCATGCTAGGAAAAACAATATGGATTTACCAATCCTGTGTGGTGGTGCAGCCATTAACAGTAATTACATAAACAGAATAGCCAAAGGTGATGGAATATACACACCTGGTGTATTTTATTGCAAAAACATGTTTGATGGATTAAAAACAATGGATAAACTCGTTTCTAATGAAAAATCAAAATTTCTTCAAGAATGGAGAATAAAACTGGAAAAATGGAAAGAAACAAAAATTACAAGTGAAGTGCCTGAAAATCTACCACATAGTGGAATAAAACCGGTAACACCACCAATACCGCCTAGTATTAACAAGGCAATTCGATTAGAGCCAAAACAAATTGATCTTAACGAGATTTGGAAGCTCATCAATAAAAAATCTCTTTTCACATTATCGTGGGGGCTGCGTGGCAATAAAGCTAAAGAGTCTGAAGCAGAACACGAGAAATTATTACAACAATGGAAAGAAAGAATAATCAATGAAGGTCTTTTCGAACCAAGAATTGTTTATGGCTACTTCAAATGTCATAACAAAGAAAACAAACTCGTAGTCGATCATCACAACAAGGAACAGTTGACATTTGATTTTCCAAGATCATCGCGGGAAAAGCATTTGTGTCTTACAGATTATTTTGGAGAAGATGACATAGTCGCATTTCAGGTTGTAACTATTGGTAACAAAGTTTCTGAACTTGTAGAAAAATGGAACATGGAAGAAAAATACACAGATGCATATTATTTACATGGACTTGCGGTTGAAACTGCCGAAGCCATGGCAGAATGGATAAATCACAAAATAAGAAACGAATTAAAAATTGGAGAAAAACGAGGATTGAGATATAGCTGGGGATATCCTAGCTGCCCAGATGTAGCACAACATCATTTAGTATGGAAGTTATTGGAACCAGAAAAATCTCATATTACACTTACAGAGGCGGGTCAAATTGTTCCTGAACAATCAACTGCGGCAATAATAGTACACCACCCAGAAGCCGAGTATTTTGTAATATAGTATTATTGACGGTAACAATCAATAATAATTTCAGCTAAGATGAAAGTAGATGGACCCACAGAAACTCAAAAAAGCACTGTCTAGTGAAATTGCACCTGAGGCAAAAGACGATGGAAAGACAAAGCTTGCATCAGTATTGATAATGATTCACGGCTCTGAGCATAAAATGATAATGACTGAACGACCAAAAACAATGAATTTACACGGAGGGGAGATCTCTTTTCCTGGCGGGACCTGGAAAGAAGATGATTATGATCTTCTTGAAACAGCTCTCAGAGAAACAAGAGAAGAGATTGGTCTTCATATATCACGACAGCAAATTATTGGTCAACTAAAACCTGTCACAACCCTAAACTCTGGTTTTACAATCATACCTTTTATTTCAATTGAATCTGTTATCCCAAAACTCAAACCAAACTCAGAAATTGAAAATATTTTACATATCCCCATGTTTCCACTCTTCAAAACAATAGAAAATGACAAAGATCCTACACACAAATCAATTCAAGAAATGTATACTTTTAGATATCAAAATAACTTGATCTGGGGAGCTTCTGCAAGGATGATAAAACAAATGATGACAATATTTTCAGAAAGCAAGATGTTCTAAACACATATTTCATGTGTATTTGAGATTCATTTAAAAAGAGCTCAGGATTTTCCAACTTTCATGGCCGCTCACAAGTCTGCTCCAAGGAAGATTAGACTAATGAAAAAACTAAAACAGAACTCCTCTGTCCCAGCATGGGTTATAATCAAGACAAAAAGAACGGTACGAACAAATCCAAAGAAAAGACAGTGGCGAAGAACAGACGTGAGGGTTGGATAATTTGTCACAGGAAACAGTTGAACGTGTTTATACAATAAATCTTGGAAAAGTTTTACTATCTCCAGATAACCAAAGAGCAAAGCGAGCAATTAATATGATAAGAGAATTTGCAGTCCATCACATGAAATCTGAAAATATAAAGATAGAAGAAGACGTAAGTCACTTGGTTTGGGCAAGAGGAATAAGACACCCTCCAAGAAAGATTCGAGTCAAATTAACAAAAGATGATGATGGCACAGTCTTGATTTCAAAATACCAAGAAGAAAAACCAAAGAAAGAAGAAACAGTAGAGGAGAAACCGAAATTACAAAAAACAGAAAAAGTCGAGGAAAAATCCGAAGCAAAACCAGAAGAACCAAAGCCAGCTATATCTGAGCCAATACCAGAAAAAAAATCAGAGAAACCAAAAAGAGAACAAAAGTCTGAAAAGAAAACCAAAGAAAAAACTAAAACAAAATCGGACTCTAAACGAAAGAAAAAGTAAATTTTATTCTATCTGATTTAGTTCAAGATCTAATTTAATACTGCAATCTGGATCATCCCAATCTAAAATGTTTTGATTTGGAATGATTCCAAGCGGATCATATCTGTCAAACCTGGTTTCACCTTCTATCGATGTGAGCAAAATGACTCTGGAATTTTCAGCGGCAACAACGGAAAGGCTTACACGTGTACTATCATCGTTAAAAATTCCACTGACTGTATTGACCATTGAATTCAATATGCCTACGGAAACCTTGTTTCCACCCATGACATACAGCATACTACTTTTTACATTACTTGGAGACGCGTCTTCATAAAGCATTTTTATAGAATCTCTAAGGGAGGTTTGAACATCTGACATGTCCTTACTTGTTGAAAGAATGTTTGTATCAAGAGGAACAGATGAGGATTTCAGAGAATAAATTACTTCAAGTAATGCTGCATTTGTTATTATATTACAAGAATCAGGTGTCAGGTCAGGATTACTTTCAAGAAGAGCATCATTGTCTACTATGATGGTACAATCAGAATTTGTTTTTAGCCTCTTTAAGGAGACACCAGAAAAGAAGATTCTATCCTTTTCAAACTTGAATGGCATTATGCCAAAGGAAAGTACATTTTTACCTAATTCTTTTCCTGCTTGAGAAATAACTGGAGCTAGTGCAGCACCAGATTTACCAGCAAGATTTGCGATTATGATAATTGTAGAATAATTGGCTAGTCTTTCTTTTAGGCTATCAATAACGCCTAGGGAAACACCTCTGATGAGATATGATGATGGATTGAGAACTGGTGTTGTATTTATCATAATTCTAGAGCAGTCAGATTCTAGATCTTTTGCATCGTGGCTTATCAAGAGACATTCAGAATTCAGTTTTTCTTTGGCTTTTATGGCAAGTTTACATCCAGCTCCGCCAAGTCCAACGATTAATACAGGTTCTTGCATTTCAAACTCCATAACTCCTTTTTGCTTCCCATGTAAGTTAAAAAACTTTGTTGATTAGTTTTGATCCTATCTTGGATCTAAAAATTTTTAGCTTAAAGTTTTACCATGCAACCCATATTGTGTTGCCTTTATGATTTCGACTCTGATTTTTTCTCCTAATTTTGTCTCCTCATCTATGACTACAGGTTTATAGGCCAAGTTTCTGCCCTTAATTAATCCGTCTGAGATTTCATCAAACAATACTTTGCCTCTCCAACCTAACCACTCTTTGTTTCTCTCATATGCTATCTTTTTTGCTAACTCAAATATGATCTTGCTTCGTCTTTTTACTTCAGACACATCAAGCTGTTTCATTTTAGCAGCCTTTGTGCCTGGTCTTGCACTATATCGAGAGAGGTTTATAACATCAGGTTTGGTTTCTTTTATCAGTTCTACTGTCTGTTCAAAATCGTCTTCACTTTCAGAGGGGAATCCCACTATGATATCAGTTGAAATCGTAAACTTGCCAAATTTTTTATGGAATTTCTCACTTGTGTCTTTAAAGACCTTGGCTGTATGACCGCGCTTCATCTCTTTTAGGATTCTATTGCTACCGCTTTGGACTGGAATGTGAAGGAATTTGAAGACTCTGTCGTTTTCAAACGCATCTAAGAGACCATCGCGAATTCGTGGCATATACATGGGATTCATCATGCCTACTCTAATCATAAAATCTCGATTTATCTCTCCTACGGCAGTTATTAGTCTGGGCAAGTCTATTCCTATGTCGAATCCATAGCAGCCATTATCTGTGGAGGTAAGCCAGATCTCTTTACATCCGTCATCT
>DATIAR010000090.1:0-7199 GCA_035457865.1 Nitrosopumilaceae archaeon | reverse complement strand
TTGACTTTAGAGATGCATCCGGACAACCTCGGGAAATAGGATTATCATTTCCTAAAACTACAAACTCACAGAACCAATTCAAAGTAGAAACAGACTCTGAACCAAACATCAGTATAGAAAAAATACAGACGAAAGACTCATCCAATAGACCAATATTGCAAAACCCCATAGTTGGTCAAAAGATTAAATTTGTAACACAGATATCAAATAATGATCAGAAGTCACAAAGCTACAGCTACATTATGCAAGTTAAAGATGAAAATAACAAGGTTGTTGATTTGCGGTGGGTTGATGGAACAGTAGATCCTACAAAGAAAAAAACTGTAGAAATTCAGTGGGAGCCAAAAATTTCTGCTAAATATGCCATTGAAATTTTTGTCTGGGATGGAATCAGTTCGGGAATTCCATTAACCACAAAAACAGAATATCGTCTAACCGTCGGTTCACGATAGATTCTGTTTTTTTAAAAATTATATTTCATCTTGTAAGGAGATACAACTCGTAATTCGTTAACCACTTTTTTTAAAATTTCAACTGTCTCATCAATTTCATTTTCAGTATTTGATATTCCTACTGTCAACCGTAAAGAACCAGCTATTTGTTCATGAGAAAAACCCATTGCTTTTAGAACGTGTGATGCTTTTTGTGTTCTAACAGAACATGCAGAGCCAGTAGATGCAGCAACTCCATTTTCATCAAGTTTGATTATCAAATCTTCGCCATTTACACCAAGAAATGTAAAATGAGTGTTGTTAGGTATTCTTTTTTCTGGGTGTCCATTAAAGGTCACATAAGGAATTTCTTGTAATACTCTTGTGGCAAGCTTTGTAGTTAGTTTTTTAAAATGCCCAACGTTTTGCTCCATGTTTTCTTTTACTAATTGACAAGCTTTTCCAAAACCTACTATGTTTGGCACATTTTCTGTACCTGATCTGAGACCATCCTCTTGTCCGCCGCCAAGTATCAAAGGAGCTAATTTTGTCCCATTCTTCACGTATAATGCACCAACTCCCTTTGGGCCGTTTATCTTATGAGATGAAATAGACAACAAATCGATACCAAGATCCTTTACGTCAATTGGCATCTTTCCTATTGCTTGTATTGCATCAGTGTGTACTAGTATGTTCTTTTCATGAGCTATTTTACAAATTTCTTTAATTGGTTGAATTGTACCTACTTCATTATTTGCTAACATTATGCTAATCAAACATGTATCAGATGAAACTGCACTTTTTACATCATCTGGATTTACTAGCCCATACTTATCCACTGGAAGATAGGTTAGTTTAAATCCGTCCTTTTCAAGTCGTTTGCATGGCTCTAGTATTGCGTCATGTTCAATAGATGATGTGATTACGTGTTTTCCTTTATTCTTATATGCAATTCCATAGAGCGCTGTATTATTTGATTCAGTACCACCAGAAGTTAATAGAATTTCTTTAGGTTCTGCATTTATCAAGGATGCAATTTTTTTTCGTGCATTTTGAACTGCCATCGAAGCAAGACGCCCATATCTGTGAATTGAAGAAGGATTTCCAAACTGTTCATTGAAATATGGTAACATTTCATCTATTACTTTTTCATCTACTTGAGTTGAGGCAGCATTATCAAGATATATCAATCTATGATCACGTTAAGATTGCCGGATCTATATCCGTCAGGATCTACCACAACTGCTTTGAATCCAATTTTTTTCAGATTTGAATCTAACTTAATGAATTTGTTTCTGTCTGCCAATAATTTGATCTCTTCAGGTAAAACTTCAATTTTTGCCATTCCATCTAGATCCCGCAAGCGAACCTGTTTTACGCCAAATAGTTGTTTTATTATAATTTCTCCATTTTCAATTCTTAGAAGACGTTCTGCAGTAACTTGCTCACCCCATGGTATTCGTGAGGCAAGACAAGAATTTGATGGTCGATCATAAACAGAAAGATTGACACTTTTTGCATAACTTCTTACCTCTTCCTTTGTAAATCCTACCTCTACAAGTGGACTCTTTACACCGTTTTCTTTTAGTGCATTTATCCCTGGTCTATAGTCTTTAAGATCATCAAGATTTGTGCCATCTACTATGAGATCAGTATTTTCTTTTTTTGCAATTTCTATTAGATACTTTGATAATTCTGTTCTACAATGAAAGCATCTATTCTTATCATTTTTAACAAATTCACTGTTTTCAAGCTCATTGTATTCTATGATCATATGACGTATTCCAATTTCAGAACAGATCGCCTTTGCAGATTCTAATTCATCTTGTGCTAGAGTCTTGTAATCCGCAGTAACTGCCACAGAAGATGATCCGTGAGATTGATATGCCGCATATGCTACAAGTGCGCTGTCAACTCCGCCCGAAAGTGCTACAATTGCTTTATTCTTATCGTCAAACCATTGTATTAATTCATCAAGTTTTGTCATATTATACCGATTTTCTGTTTAACCTGAGTTCTGATAATTTCATTGACATCTTTAAATGACAATGAAAGTGAATCTGCAACCAATTTGACATCGGAAGATTCCACCTTGAAATTCTTTACAACATCTCCACTTTTTATCATCTTACATCTTACGGTAAAGTTTTTTCCATGAATTATAAGTGGTACTGTCACTATAACTCGTGGAACTACGTATCTTGATGATGTCCTAATTCTAACTCCTAATGTGCCTGTTTCTGACACAAGTGTATCAAGTATGTTGTTTACAGACTCTGAATTACAAATTATGGATACAAGATGAGTTGGTCTGCCCTTTTTAGTTATAGCAGGAGAAACAGTAATATCTTTTGCCCCACTTGACATTATCTTATCAATCATATTTCCTAGTACCTCGCCTGATACATCATCTATGTTTGTCTCAAGTATCTGTACCAAATCCTGTTGTAAGTGTGTTGTTTTCTCGCCTTTTACAATTTTGAGCACATTAGCAAAATCTTCAAAGTTCTTTTTTCCAGCACCATAGCCAATAGACTTTATTTTCATTGAAGGATAAAATTCAGAGCAACTCTTTGCTAAATTTACTAAGAGACTTGCTCCAGTAGGAGTAGTTAACTCTTCTTTCGTTTGTCCTCCTGAAATGATTATATCCGTATTTTTAAAAATTTCTAGAATTGCACTTGCTGGGTTTGACACAATTCCGTGTGAAAAGCCAAGTGTTCCACCACCAACCGCTACTGGCATGGAAATTATCTCATCTGAAAAAAAATTTAAATCATCTAACGCTATGGCTGTTCCAACAATGTCTACAACTGTATCAAAACTTGAAGCTTCATGAAAATGAACTGATTCTATAGGTTCACCATGTATTTTTGATTCTGAATTTATTAAAGATCTTATACTTTCCCTTGCAAAGACTTTGGCTTTTTCAGATAAACCTATTTTATCTGAGGTTGTTGTTATACATTCTTGAATTTCTATCCCTCTTCGCTCATTTTTATTTTCAATTAGATCTAGTAAAAGATGTGTTGCTTCAGTACCATGTTTAACAGTTTTTTCAAAATCAATCTTCTGAATTTTAGAACCAGAAAGATAATTTTCTGCAACATGGATTCCGTCAATTACTTTTGTTTTTTTTGCCCCGATATCTATTAGAGCTGATAGTAGCATATCGCCTGAAATTCCTGCAATCTGTGAATCTATTACTAATACCATTGAAATTTCAAACCTCTTAGAATGCATATAAATTGTAATTTGGTCCCGAAAATTTTCTATTCCCTAATTATTGCTACGAACTATTCATATATAAAATAATTATATAATTTCAAATTAAACTACAGATTATACTGATAATGTTTAATTAAATCTTAAAAAATTGTACTTTAATAAAATTATATTTAAATAATTGTGAAATGATTCTAAGTTAGAATGTGTATAATTGGAGACTATAGACAAATAATTGCACAGCGAGAAATGGGTTTGACATATTCAGAAATTCAAGTCCCACGAAAAAAGATTAATAGAGAATTACAACACAATCCGGGACTAAGACCTCTATATAGTTACATGGACACAAAAGTAGAGATAAGAAAAAGACTGCTCAAGCGCAAAGTGTTAGAGATAGTTTCCTGACATTCCAATTTCTGTGTAAGAATCGTGAGGTTTAATTAGTGATTAAAATCACGCCTGTTTATGATTACTATTGTAGGAGCTGGAAAAGTGGGTGGTGCTGCAGCGCTTTTTTCTGCTCTAAGAAAGCTTTCTGATGAAATTCTTTTGTTAGATATTATTAATGGACTCCCACAAGGTGAGGCTATGGATCTAAACCATATGCTATCAGAACAAGGAATTGATGTCACTATACGAGGTTCCAACGATTATTCTGAAATGAAAGGATCCGACATAGTTGTTGTGGTAGCAGGTTCCGGAAGAAAACCTGGAATGACAAGAATGGATCTTTTGAAAATAAACACATCGATTGTAAAAGGAGTTGTTGAAAATATCAAAAAATATGCAAATAATTCTATGATCGTGCCAGTTACAAACCCACTTGATCCCATGACTTATCTTGCCTACAAGGTGTCAGGATTTGAAAAGAATAGAGTATTTGGAATGGGCAACATGCTTGATTTGTCAAGGTTCAAACAATTCATACATGAAGCAACTGGATTTTCACGTGATTCTATAAGGTCTCTTGTGATTGGTGAGCATGGAGAAAACATGTTGCCACTAGCCAGATATTCGTCTGTAGAAGGAATTCCTCTCATCTCCTTGTTACCAAAGCAAAAAATTGAAGAAATTGTGCAAAACACTAGACAGGTTGCAGCCAAAGTAATTGAATTAAAAGGCGCAACTGTCCATGCACCTGGAAATGCAATTTCAGCAATTATTGAAGCAGTAGTTAGGGATACAAAGCAGGTTATTCCTGTTGCGACCTATCTTGATGGAGAATATGGGTACTCAGATGTTTCGATAGGGGTGCCTGCAGTAATTGGTAAAAATGGAGTGGAAAAAATAATTGAACCTGATCTTGATTCTAATGAAAAAGAGTGGTTCAAAAAGGGAATTGATAGCGTTAAAAACGCCATATCTAACATGGAATTCTGATTAAATTTTTAACCAGATGCAATATTAGAGTCAATAATTTGGATCTGATAGAAATATTGGAATCACTCAAGCTAGGCAAGCTTACAGTATCACAGGCAAAGAAAATGCTTTCAATTTATTCCATAGCAAAAATAGAAGATTTTGCAAAACTCGATGTTGGAAGGAAACTTAGGCGTGGAATTCCTGAGGTTATTTTTGCAGAGAAAAAACAACTCGCGGAAATAAAAAAAATATTACTTACAGCAATAAACAGATCAGGTTCCGTTTTGATATCACGGATAGATAAAAATGATTATAAAAGGATCCTTTCTTTTTCAAAGAAAAACAGAATAAAAACAAAACTTGGAAAAAATACCACATCAGTTCTATTTTTCAAAAGTACTCCAAAATATTCTGGTGGTAGGGTAGGAATAGTGACTGCAGGCACTTCAGATGTTGGTGTTGCAGAAGAAGCAAGACTAATGTGTGAAGCAATGGGATGCACGTGTATTTCTAGCTATGATGTAGGTATAGCTGGATTACACAGAGTGTTTCCGATTATGAAAAAAATGATAAAAGAAGAAGTTGACGCAATCATAGTAGTTGCAGGAATGGAAGGAGCTCTTGCATCCATAGTCTCAGCACTTGTTGATATTCCTGTCATAGGCGTGCCATCTTCTGTAGGATATGGTTATGGAGAAAAGGGAATAGCTGCACTTGCCTCGATGTTACAAAGTTGTACGCTTGGTTTAGCTGTAGTGAATATAGATAATGGTATAGGTGCTGGTGCTATTGCATCTAATATTGCTAACAGATCCAAAAGAAAAAAAACTATGACTTGAGTATTCCAAGATTTGATAATTCTGCACCTAATCCATATCCTAAAAGTGCAATTCCTGTTCCAAGCCCTGCCATCTCTAATCCACCTTTTATTACGTTAAGATTTGCCATTTTTGATTTGATTGCTCCAATTGCAAAGGACGCAGAAAGACTTGTCCCTATCGCAATCAAAAGTGGTATATAGCCATCTGCAAAGAAATATGGAATGATTGGTAAGACTCCCCCTATCAGAAAGGAACCAAACATCCTTAATGCACTTTTTAATGGACTGCCAACAATTTCTAAATTTAATTTTAATTCTTCAGTTAACATAGTGTCAAGCCAGATTTTTTTATCTGATGTTATCTTGTTGACTATGTTCTCTAATTCGGTACCAGAAAATCCCTTAGCTTTGTAAATATCTTCAATTTCTTTTCTCTCCTTATCTGGAACATTTTCCATTTCCCATTTTTCACGATCTATCTCAGAATTTAGAATTTGTCTTTGAGATTTTACCGCAAGATAGTTTTGAACTGCCATGGCTTTTGCACCAGTGAACATAGCTACTAGCGCTGCAAGTATGATTATGCTTGAAGAAACTTCAGCACCTCCAACTCCAGCAACTAGTCCTAACGAAGTATTGATTCCATCTCCAAAACCAAATACAAAATCCCTAATTGCACTTGTCTCAGTTTGGTGTCTTTCCACATGTCGTGGTTCTATTACATCTTTCAATATCTTTCACTTTATACTTCAAATGACTAGGCATTTCAAAAGTCTTGTCGTAAACGATTTATATCATAGAAAAAGGAGATACTACAAGAAAATGACAGGAAAGAGAATAGTTCTTACAGCTGATCGAAGCCTCATGACTAATTATCGTGGCAACTTTCTTTATGGATTTATTGCATGCGGACCATATGAAGTACTTCCTGAGTGGGTTTTTGACAAAGTCTTTTGCCCTAGCGTAGAAACTGACAAAGTTACAGGTGAAGCAAAAGTTGCACAGGTAGGATTAAGAAGAGTAGAAAGTGCCCTTTTGCAAGGCTACAAAAGAGATGAAGTTTTTATCGCACAACCAGATTATCTTGCAAATTGTATAGGCCCTGATACAAAAGTTGTAGGAATTAATGTAATGGATCCTCTTGGCATGGCTCCAGTAACTACTACGATGTCACCAGAAAAACTATCATACGTTGCAATGAAATTCAAACGAATGTGTGCAAATATAATTCAGTTAAAGAAAAAATATAATTTTCATGTTGTTGTGGGAGGAAATGGTGCATGGGAACTTGCAAAATCTGATAGAATGAAAATTCACGGTATTGATACTGTAGTAGTAGGTGAAGCAGATGAACTCGC
>DATIAR010000089.1:0-2517 GCA_035457865.1 Nitrosopumilaceae archaeon | reverse complement strand
TTTATCGTTCATTCCCAATCGTTTTGCTTCTTTTACCGCTACTTCGTAGGCCTCAATTTCTGTTGGCCTATCAACGTATGAATATGATTTGTTATAAAGGTCAAGACCGGCTCTTTGTTGTTTTACATGTACAAGCTCATGAACAATGTCAAGGTATAGAATTTTTGTGTCAGAATTTTTTAGATGATTAAATCCAATCACTATGGTAGCATCTTCGTTTTTTACAAACATATAATGGTCTTTTTCTTCCACTATCACGCTTGTTTTTGAAAAAACGTCATCAAGTTCATTTTTTGTTTTAAACACTTCCATTAGAATTGGCGAGTGTTTTAATCCATCAAAAATGTCATCAAGGGAATACGTTCCCGGCGTTATGTCTCTATTGATTTTTATCATGTTCTTTTGTAATTTCAAGTTTTTTTTTAATCCGTTTTGTTTCTACAAATGTTACTACAAGTAAGAAGATGAAAAGCCACGGCAAGAACATTATCTCGCCTGCTACAGAATGAAATTCTTCAAACTCTTTAACATTTGTTGATACTTTGAGTGCAAAAAGTGACAAGGAGAATATTCTAATCATGTTTACGCTTATCGTGCCAATTATTCCTAGAATAAAGTAGACCGCTTTCCTTTTTGGTGGAATGTTCATTTTAAACAAAAAGGCCATCATGACTAGCGAGTAAATTATGACGCTGTGTACACCTGCAGAAGGCCAGAATACTTGCAGAGCAAATGGACCGTGATCTCCTTTTAGAAACATTATGTTATCGCGTGCACTTGCAATACCCAAGTCTAACACGTTGATTATCCATGCGTTTGTTTGGACTAGATATGGAACAACGTATTGTAGTGGACCAAGAGTATCATATGGGAAGAACGCGTCAAGTGATAAAATTACTGCAGTGCCTGTAATGAATATAGGTCCTGCAGGAGATATTCTGATCCATTTTTTGCCAAACAAAATACTCATAGATGAAACTAGAAAAATCGCCATAACAACAAAGTCCCACAACCAAGTCCACGAGTAGATAAGTTGAACGTTGTATTGTGGGGCGATTGAAACAATATAATCACGCAAACCAAATTCAAGACTGACAAGGTATATCATTGTGAGAGCAGCAAGCGGTATTACCGCAAGTAACTTCCTTTTAGGTACTACAAGTTTTAATCCAACAAGTTCTGCAACCATGAAAGCCATTGCAAAAAGAAACCCGCCCCTTCCTTGATTCCAACTCAAACTAAAGGAGTCTGGAAAAACAGCCAGAGCAAATATTGCAGGGCTAGAAAGCAACAAAATTGCATAGATTACTGTCTTGTCTTGCATCATTTACTCAGCAATATGTGTTAAATAAAAACTCTAAGTTAGAAAAAATCAGAGATCGACTTTTGTCTTCTTGCTTTTTGAAGATTGCTTTTTGCAAGCCACTCCTTTTTATCTATACTAAGACTCTTACAAGCAAAGTCAAGTCCTTCCTCAAAACTTGGCATGATCTTTGGGTTTTGTTTCATTGCCATCCTAATTCCCTCTCGTACCTGCCACACCCCAAGTGGTACAGCGTATTCTGGTCTAATTTCACGCAAAACCATTGCTCCTGCTTGAACTTTGTTTTTGAAAAGATATTCAGCTACTCCAAGTCTTGATGCAAAGTGTGCACCTGCAGTAGCGGGGTAATGATCAAGCCCTCTTGCGTCTTCAAAATCAGAACCAAATCCAATGTTTCCTTGCTGATCATACCATGCCTCTTGCATCTCAAACATCCATCTACTTGGGAATAAAACTACAACAAAAAAGTTACCAAGATGATCATATGTGAAAACTCGACAGCTATCAATAATATCAAATTCAATTATTTCTGAAACCAGTGATTTTGAAATTATATCGTCTGTCGCAGTAATGCTCCAGCGAGTCGGAACCAGTCTTCTGTTTTTACCAAACATTCCAATGCTAAAGCATTTTTGAATTCGTGATATCTCAATACCGCTGTTGTATAATTGTAAAACAGAATCCTGAGCTAGCAAATCTTTGTCGTAAAAGGCTTTTTGAATATTTTTGTCAGAGGATGAATTTGAAAATTTTGCATTCTTTATTTCTCCAATTGGACCAAAGGGAGCATTTTCACTATCAATTGATGCAACACGATTGGTCATCTTGAGAAATTCAACGTCAGAATCTATTGGTCTTGTTGCCATGGCAACTTCCTGCAAGTTTTCAATGTATTTTCCTTGAGGGTTTGAGATTTTGACTTGCTGAATTCCTCTCACAAGGCTTAGTCTGTAATTTACGATTTCTTCTAGGCTTTTTCCTAACCAACGTTCTGGCAGATCAAGTATCATGGTGTCACCATGTATTGGAGGCAACATTGGTCCAACAGCCACCTTTGGATAGCCATATGAGCCTACAAAGACAGATGGAGGGGTGGAGCCACTAATAAAATCAGAAGAAAAGAGATTGCCATATTTTGATAAATATTCATTCCAGTTAGATTCTATTGCTTTTCTTATTTCAGCTGCAGTTCT
>DATIAR010000088.1:0-6865 GCA_035457865.1 Nitrosopumilaceae archaeon | reverse complement strand
GTGAAATACTATTGCACTTGAGATTCCAAATGAAAACGATACCAGGAAAAATATTAGAATAAATTTTTTATTTTTATTCATGTCTTTCCAAATTGTTTCGATAAAAACAAGATGCCCAAAAGAAAACATCATAGTTATTATCATAACAGCCAAAGTGTGATTCTTTATTTTTCCAATTAATCCAATTTACCAACAGCTATTTCCCAGAGCGGGGATTTTAATTTAGTAAATATTAAACGTATGTGCCATTTTTGGAAATTACTGTTTTCATAAATTAACTCTCTTTTTTTTAAAATAATTTATGGATAAATGCAGATTCATTCAGGATTTTAGAATCAAGCTATTAATACCATCTAGCCAAAGGCAGTTTTCACTCACATTCTGATTTGGTGGAGTTTTATTCGCGTTGATTCTACAAATTTCAAATAAACATCAAATACCATTTGGTTTGCAGTAAGGCATGTCTGAGGATTTGATAAAATCTGTTGAATCTTTGTTAAGCTCGTCCAAGAACAGCCGTAGACAAATTAATGATATTTTAAATATTCTCAAACAAGGCATCTCGCTGTTTCCATCTAACCAGAAATCTCAATCATCTGTCGAATTTGCAAAGGATGTAACATCTAGCGAAAAAAGATCAGAGCTAAACAGAATGAATAAACAGGAAAGAATTCTGAAGATAATAGAGAGGTTTACAAATGAATTTGATACCAAGAGTTTGCCAAATAATGTAAGTGTAAAAAATTATCTCTTGTACCTTTTAGTCGTTCTCAAGATGTCAAGAAAGATGAAAGCTGGTTACCAACGAAGTCTGGTACTAGCCAACACTCTGTCTAGATTAAACCAGATGTTTGTCAATCACCCATTACACTATAACAGACGCGTAACCAGAGAGCCCTTAGGACTGCTTTTTCTTATAACAGAATCAGCAGTAGAAGCAAGTCGCAATCTTAAATTCCCTTACAAATTTGATGATGTTATGTTCTCTCAGTTTATTCCACTTGTGACAAAATTTTGCATGGATTCTGATGACCCGTTACAAGAAATTGTTAAAACACTATCTGAGATGCCAAAGTTTAGAATTCCAGTTATAATTGGTGAAAGTCACCAAAAAATTATTGGGAACATATTACAGTATTGTTTTCCAAAGATTCCTTTAAAGACTAGAATTGAAACTGGAACGCGATTATTAAATAAAATCATGCTTGAGCAAAATGACTCTAAAGTATTAGTGCATTACAATACGCTCAGGTTGTGTATAGAAAAAGACAGTGAGCTTAGGAGTCATGTCTCACAAATAGCCAAGACTGAGATTGGTAAGACCAAATATCGGAGGTTCGTAAATGGCATCCTTGAAGAACTTGCTCAGTTAGCCAATCCTCAAACACGCACGTAAAAGGTGTATTTCCGGAGTTGATAATACTGGAACATATAATCACCAAATGAAAAATAGATGTGTATGTCAGGCGTGGATGATCTACTATCAAAGTCTACAGGGACCGCAATCAAAGA
The DNA here is from genome assembly GCA_035457865.1 of Nitrosopumilaceae archaeon. GTDB lineage: Archaea > Thermoproteota > Nitrososphaeria > Nitrososphaerales > Nitrosopumilaceae > UBA8516. The sequence continues at coordinate 5,353 of DATIAR010000088.1, read as the reverse complement.
CAATTTGGGTGAGAAGACCCTTCAAAAAATAGAGAAAAGATTATTTGAAAAATACGGCATGCCGTTGAGCAAGGCGGCAGAGGATTTCCCAAAACTAGACAGCGTTTTAAGAGAATTTTTTGGGTTAGCTGCAATAGCTTTAGAAAAAACGATTCTTAATAACATCTGTACGTTGGAAAAATCTAAAGAAATGGATGAGGAATGGTTAACCATCAAGGATCAATTTCTTGTAAAATCAATTTTAGAGGCACTTGGCAATAAAGAAAAGAAGAAGATTCTAACATCAATGGTAAACACACCACGTCTTGCCATTGAGATCTTGGATATGTGCAACGTTTCACAAAATAATGGTTTCAAGGTAATTGAGGAGTTGATAAGAGATGGATTGTTAATTGAATGTGGATTTATGACTACCAGAGATGGAAGAAAAATCAGCAAATACATAGTGATATTCAAAGATGTGAAAAAAGATATCATAAACAATAAAGTTGTTATCAGAGTGAAGCTGTGTAACGAAGCTTTGACTGCAAGTAACATTGTTCCATTAATACGATCATAGCTGAAAAATCATACACAGATAAATCGCAGAAAACGTCAACCTTTTTTCAAAAACGATTCAACAGATATAAAGAAGCATCTCTAGACTAGACATATGCCATTAAAGCGTGCTAGTCGTGGAAGACAAAAAGGTGGTAAGGGATCGGCTGGACGCATCCAGTGTACAAACTGTGGTGCCACTGTTCCGCGAGACAAGGCAAAAAAAGTCACCTCACGGTTAAACCTAGTTGAACACACTCTAGCAAAAGAGCTTAGAGCACAGGGTGCATACATTGCTGCACCAACAGTTCTAAAATGGTATTGCATTTCTTGTGCAATTCACTTTGGCATACTAAAGATCAGGTCTGCAGACTCGAGACGAAATCACGGCAGACTGCGTTAATCATTCCTTGATTTTACCAGCAGTAGCAACAATTCTTTGAACTAAAGTTATACCAGCAATTATTGCCACTATGATTACTGCATAATTTAGAAATCCCGCAATTCCAATTAGTGCTATGACAAGTAACCTTTCTGCTCTCTCTCCAATTCCTATACCTTGTAGCTGTACCCCAAGCGATTCAGCTCTTGCACGCGTATAACTTACAAGAAGAGAGAGCGTAATTGCCAAAAGTACAACATAACCTTCTGCATATCCACCAATTAAAATGCCAAGAAATATCGCAACTTCGGCAATCTTGTCAAAGACTGAATCCAAAAAAGCACCTTTTTTTGAACTCTTTTTTGTAATGCGTGCGACTTGGCCATCGACAATATCAAAAAATCCTGAAACCAAAAGCAATATCCCACCAACTACAAAAGCATATTCAAAATGCCAAGCATATGTCACTGCAGATGCAAAAGCAAACGCCAAGCCAACTCCAGTCCAGAAATTCGCTGACAAACCAGTTGCTGCAAATACTATTCCTATCTTTTGCAGTGTTGGTTTCATGCTCTCTCTGAAATTGTTAAGCATCCAATAACAACCAACTCTCAATAATTTATATCATTAATAACGTGTTCCGGTATTACGAGATTTTGGAGATTTTTTTATCAAGATCGTCTGCCAATTTCTCATAATCATCTCTACTTTTTCCAATCTCTTTTAGCCTTGATTCTTCAACCGCGGAGAGACTCTGATTTACTTGATCTTTTATGTCTTGTAAAGCCATATCCGCCATCATAAACAGTCTATTGTTTTCTTTCCAAAGGTGTTGCATTACATGATTAATGTATTCAGTCATGTCTGTAACCAGCTGTGACGAATCATTTGTCTTGAGATAAATTTGTAACGATTCTTCGATTCTGTGTGCTATTTTTCTTGTAATCTCATGCTCCATTAACATGACTGCGATTGGCCCCATGTTCCGTGGCATCCCTTTTTTTTCAAGTTCGGGAAAAAGAGAATTTTCTTCCTTTCCATGATGACACACATCTGTGAAATTTTTTGTAAAGTCAATCACAGGTACAAGAATGGATTCAGGAATGGTTTTCCCATCTTTTAGTAGAGATACTGCAGCCCACATGGACTTTAGCACTTTCTCAATGAGATCATGATCTTTTCTTAATGATGCAGTAGACATGATTTGTTTTGACATATAGCGTTCCCATTTAAAGGTAATTTTGGTGGCTGATTGTAAAACAAAATAGAAGTTTTCAAGATCTTATTCTCGGAGATGTTCTTTTCTTTCTTTTCCAAGTTCAAGTATTTTATCTGGTGGAATATTTTCGTGATCTCTTCCTATGTGTACAGTATAATCTAGCAAACTTGAAAATTTTTTATTACATACAGGACAGTTTTTCTCAAATGTGCCCATGAATAATAAAGACAAGTTTCTTGTTTTTTACTCCTTGATATAATTATCAAGATTGAGAACTAGACAAAAACAGAACACGACTAAAATTTGCAAGTATATATAATATCGAATCTAACTTCTAACATGGGCATCATAGCAAAAGGTGCAAAATGCAACGTCAACGGATGTGATAAAGATGGGGTGCGTTCATTGACTACCTCAAAAGTGGAAGGAACTGGCCTTAGCATTTCTAGCAGTTCAAAAAAGACAGCCTTGTGTAAAGAACACTACAAAGAATGGAAAAAGGCAACAAAGCAAGACAGAGATGTAGAAAGAGCCAGGTTTGACAGGTTCTAGTGTTTTTTAAAATAAATTTCTTCTAGGTTTTTGTAGTATTGACCTAGTTTTTTGTACAGTCGTTTTGGTTTGCGAGGTTTTTCATTGCTTAATGCATAAAGACACATGACCGGAAATGCAATTGTAGCATCAGCATATACTGTTATGACATCTTCGTGTGAATCTTTTATTTTGCCCCAGCTCTTGCCCTCTTGCAGGGTTGCTCCTGATAATCCACCAGTATCGGGTCTGGCATCAGTCAATTGTATTATATAGTTTTGACCACCCTGGCCAAAATCAAGTATCTGATCCAAGGTTGGACCGGTTTGTTGTGCGGTGTTTTTTGGAACACCTCCGCCAAGTTCTACTATGCCAGTTTTTTTTGCATGATAAACAATTGCAGCTTGTTCTATTATTTCTCGAACAAAATCCACATTAAATATTTTATTTTTTAGTCTCAGACGCACCAGATCGAGTGCCAATGATGAATCCTTTAGTGTTGAGATATAGATTGGCACGTCATAATCATATGCAGAAACTATGAAACTTTTTTCGGGATGTTTTGATTTTTTCTTCGAGTATCTTCCCATTACATTTGAAAATTCAGCTGTAGTAAAAGGAGCATCAAAATTATCTCTTGCCATCTGCTCAATTATTCTGTCTTGAGCAATCAGTGTAAGGGATCCTTTGATAAATACGTCCCTGATTCTGACAATGTCTTTTTCGTATAGTATCATGTCATCAACATCAAAATGACCTTGCTTTACTGGCAGACCCCATGCAAAATGGTCTTCATGATATACATTGGCACCTGTTGAGACAATCCAGTCTACAAAACCTCGCTCAATTAGAGTTTTAAACAGACCGCCAAAGCCCACAGGAGTCATTGCTCCAGAAACAGTAAGACAGATTGTCGCATCGTCTTCAATCATTTTGCAGTAAAGTTTGGCAGCTTCGCCAAGCTGTCTTGCGTTATAACCAGTGCTTGCAAAAATTTCTACAAGATCATTAATTCCCATGTCTGGAGTCATCTTGATGTGCGGAATTGGTTTTCCTCTAAAATGATGATGATCCATGTACGGGTAATTTAGACATGGAGTAAATAATACTTGCTAATTTTGTGTCGGCCAGAATTTTTGGAATAAAAATTATCCATAACATTTAATTCGACAACTGGAACACAAACAAAATATGAGAATTCTCCAGCTTCACTGTGACAACATAGAGTTTACTCCAGTAAAAAAAGAGATAAAATCTGCTGAAGAAATCGAACCTATCACAAAAGAACTCAAAGAAGTCGTTGTCGCATTTATCGCAGTTGAAGAGGGAGACAATTCTAGTGTTGCAAAAAAGGCAATGTCAGAAATTTCTGAGTCCATGAAAAAAGTTGGCTGCAACAGGTTGCTCTTGTATCCTTATGCGCACCTTAGTTCAAAACTTGCATCCCCAAGCACTGCACTTTCTGTTTTAAAAGAGATGGAATCTCTTGCAAATGAACTTGAAGTATCAAGAGCTCCATTTGGATGGACCAAGTCATACAAGATTCAAGTTAAAGGACATCCGCTGGCTGAGAATTCTAAAACCATAACAGCTGGAGAAAAAGATGAGACCACGTCGGATGCAGTAAAAGCAGAATCAAAGATTGAGTCGTTTTGGTATATAATGTCCACTGATGGAAAGATGCACAAAGTAAGCGAGTTTAATTTTGCAAATCACCAAAACCTCGAAGTCTTGGCAAAATATGAGGCAGCAAAGAAAAGATCTGTTGACGAGCCCCCACCCCATGTGAAGTTGATGAAAAAGATGGCAATTGCAGACTATGAGCCTGCGTCTGATTCTGGAAATATGAGATTTTTCCCAAACGGGCGCCTTATAAAATCACTAATTGAGAGATATGTTTCGGACAAAATCATGGATTATGGAGGGTTGGAAGTAGAGACTCCGATAATGTATGACTCGCATCATCCAAGCATGGAAAGTTATTTTCACAGATTCCCAGCAAGACAATACAATATAGATTCTGAGGGAAAGCAACTCTTTTTGAGATTTGCAGCTTGTTTTGGGCAATTTCTTATGGCAAAAGATTTTCAGCTCTCTTACAAGAACTTGCCACTAAAGCTGTATGAGCTAACAAGGTATAGTTTCAGAAAGGAGCAGTCTGGAGAGCTTGTTGGCCTAAGAAGGCTGCGTGCTTTTACCATGCCGGACTGCCATGCAATGTGCAAAGACATGGAACAGGCAAAAGAAGAGTTTCGTAAGAGGTTTGATCTTTCAAAAGAAGTGATCAAAGGACTTGGAATTGACGAATCAGATTATGAAATGGCAATAAGATTCACAGAAGAGTTTTACAATGAAAATAAATCTTTGATTGAGGAAACAGTCAAAAAAAATGGAAGGCCCGTACTTGTCGAGATGTGGAAAGAAAGATTCTTTTATTTTGTCCTAAAGTGGGAGTTTAATTTTGTAGACAACCTTGGAAAGGCATCAGCTTTATCCACTGATCAGATCGATGTAGAAAATGGCAAGAGATACAACATTGAATTTATCGATGAGAACAACAAGCCGCAAAACCCCATAATATTACACAACTCACCTAGTGGCGCAATTGAAAGAGTAATCTATGCCCTTCTTGAAAAGGCTGCAAAGGACATTAAAGAAGGCAGAAAGCCACAGTTTCCACTATG
>DATIAR010000087.1:0-3918 GCA_035457865.1 Nitrosopumilaceae archaeon | reverse complement strand
TGCAAAATCATTAAAGAAAAAACCCAATGATATTGCAAAAATTATTTCTGAAGAATACAAAAAAAGCTCAAGCAAGTTTGTGAAACAATCTTCATCACATCCTTCAGGATATGTGAATTTTTTTGCAAACTATGCAGAATTTAACAACGCAACAATTTCTGCATCATCTGGAAAAAATTATGGAACAATAAACATTGGAAAAAACTCAAAGGTGGTGGTAGAGCATACCAGTGTAAACCCAAACAAAGCACTGCACATAGGACATGTAAGAAATATCATAATAGGTGATGCTGTAGCTAGAATTCTAAAAAAAGCACAGTATGATATACGAATCTTAAACTATGTAGATGATTCTGGTTTGCAAGTTGCAGACATTATAGTTGGATTCAAGTATGGAGGATTCGCTGCAGAACCGCCAAAAGATCAAAAGTTTGATCATTATTGTGGTGATATAGTATATGTCAAGACTACAGAAAAATATGAAACAGATCCAAAACTTGCAGCATATAGAACTGAGGTATTAAAAGAACTTGAAGAAGGAACATCAGAAACGGCAAAGTTTGCTAATGATATAACAAGACGCGTTCTTGCTGAGCAGCTAAAGACATGTTGGCGTCTTGGTGTAACATACGATTGTCTTAATTTTGAGTCTCAAATTGTTCGCTCAAACCTTTGGAATATAGTATTTGAGAAGGTGAAAGAAATGCAACTTGTAGAACTAGAAAAGGAAGGTAAAAACGCTGGATGTTGGGTCATCAAATCTGAAGACGATGAGGAAGACAAGGTACTTGTCAGAAGCAGTGGTATTGCTACATACATTGCAAAGGACATACCTTATGCCGCATGGAAGCTTGGAATTTTAGAAGATCCTTTCTATTATACAAAATATGTAAAGCAGCATGATGATAAAATACTCTGGGAGACAGTACTTGAAAAAAATTCCAACCCAAAGCTTGACTTTACTGGAGACAAGGTAATAACAGTCATTGATTCACGTCAATCACGTCTTCAAAAAATAATTACAAAGCTAATGTCTAGTTTCAAATCACAAGAAGGTGCATATGTCCACCTTGGATACGAGTCAGTAACGCTTAGTGCAGAAACTGCAAAGACATTAAACGTAGATACGGGTGGAAAACAAGTTCAAATGTCTGGAAGAAAAGGAATCTACGTTAACGCAGATTTTGTCCTTGATATTTTAGGAGTAAAGACATACGACGAGGCAAAGAAAAGAAACCCTGATCTAGAAGAATCAAAACTAGTAGAGATTGCAGAACAAGTTGCTGTCGGTGCACTGCGCTATACCATGATAAAACAAGATCTAGACAAAATCATAACATTTGACATGACAGAATCCCTTAGTCTTGAAGGTGACACTGGACCTTACATACAATATGCCCATGCCAGAGCCGCAAGAATTTTAGAAAAGGCAGAAACGAAACCAAGATTTGATGTTTCATTTGCCAATCTTGCTACAGAACATGAGATTAATCTTATCAAAATTATAGGTAAATTTGATATCCAGGTAGAGGATGCAGCAAAAAACCTTTCTCCCAAAGTAATTGCGCGATATTGTTATGATCTTGCAGTTTCATTTAATGGGTTTTATGAGCATGTCAAAGTTTTAACAGCAGAAAACAAGGAACTGATTAACGCAAGATTATGCCTAGTTTACAGCTTTAAGGAAACTCTAGCAAAAGCACTCGACATCATTGGGATTGCATCACCAGAAAGAATGTGATATGCCTTTTGAAAGAAAACCAATCCGACCAGAACCCACATGTGCTATATGTGGAAAACCAATAAAAAAACACACCCAAGAAGAAATGAAAGCATGTATGGAAGAAAGAAGACTCCGTAATCTACAAGAATGAAAACTCAAATTATCAAATTTTTTAATGTTCATTCATAGGTAAATTCTTATCCAGAATAAAATGCAACTTTTTTGTGAAAAAAATAAAGCAAAACTCCAACGTGTTGTTTTTTTATAATGATTCAAAAAAATGGCTAATGAAAGTTTCAAGGAAACAACAATTTCATACACATGTCGGAGTAATTGATCATAAAAAAGTCATAGGAAAAGAGTTTGGTTCTACAATAACTACTAACAAAGGCAAGTACATCTATCTTCTAGAGCCTACCATTCACGATTATGTTATGAAGAGCCAGCGCAGCACGCAGATTGTGTATCCAAAGGATCTAGGATACATTGCTGCAAGGACTGGCTTGCAAAGTGGGCAAAAAATTGTCGAGATAGGAACAGGAAGCGGTTCACTTACAACCTTTCTTGCAAGTATTGTAAAACCTCGTGGTCATGTATACACATACGACGTTGATCCAAACTTTATGGGCATTGCAAGAAAAAACATCGAAAAAGCTGGAATGACAAAATATGTGACCATGGAGAAATTTGACATAAAGACAGCAAAGAAAGTTCCGCAAAAAGATGTTGATTTGGTTGTAGTTGATCTTGGAGACCCTTGGTCTGTTGTACCTCAAGCAAGAAAGATGTTAAAGGGAAGTGGTGCATTTGTTGCAATTTGTCCTACCATGAATCAACTTGAAAGACTTGCAACCGTTCTAAGAGAAAATGATTTTTCTGATATAGAATGCACCGAGCAACTAGTGAGGACAATTGAGGCACGAGAAGGAAAGACCAGGCACTCCTTTCGAAGTATAGGACACACTACATACGTCGCTTTTGCAAGGAAAGTTTATTCACCTAAACGAAAGATTATCGCTGTTGACGAGCAAGACACTACAGACATCACTAGTTAAAAATTTCATTCCACCAAGAAAATTTGCATCAAGAAAAGGTGATAATGGCAAAGTCTTGGTATTGGGTGGAAGTTACATCTATCATGGTGCACCAATACTTTCTTCTATTGCTGCACTGCGCTGTGGTACAGATTTGGTTTACACCTGTGTGCCAAAAATTAACGTGCCTGCAACAAGAGCTATCACGCCAAATCTTATTGTTCTGCCACTAGTTGATGCAAAACTTACTCGTGGTGCAGTGCACAAACTTCTTGGAATAATTCCAAAAGATCTTGATTCTGCAACAATTGGAATGGGACTTGGAATCCAAGACATTGAAGCACTAAAGCTGCTTGTAAAGTCATTATTGGATATGGATGTCAGATTGTCTCTGGATGCAAGCGCACTAGTTTCAGATATTCTGCCTGTAATTAAGGGTAAAAATGTTGTAGTTACCCCCCATGCTGGCGAGTTCAAAAGACTGTTTGGCGAACTTCCACCTGATACTAAAAAGGAAAGAATATCACTCGTTGAAAGATACGCAAAAGAAAATTCGGTTACAGTGTTATTAAAAGGACCAACCGATGTTGTGTCAGATGGCAATAAAACATTCCTAAACGTGAAAAATACTCCTTCTATGACTGTGGGAGGAACAGGTGATGTGCTGTCCGGTCTGGTTGCAGGAATGTTATCAAAAAATAAAAACTCATTAGAATCTGCAGCAGCCGCAGTGTTTGTCAACGGAAAAGCCGGTGTATTGGCACAAAGAAAATATGGTTTACACATTGTAGCAACTGATCTCTTAGAATTTATTCCGGCTGTGATGAAGCCATTTGATAGAGTAAAGTGAATTCTATGAAAGTACTAAAACATGTAGATAAGAACATGAAAGGACTCGTAACAGATCTGCAAACCTTGATAAGACAACCAAGTGTCTCTGCAAAAAATGAAGGCCTGGAAGAGTGTGCTAGACTTGTTGCAAAAATAATGAATCGTTCTGGAATAAAATCGGAGATACTGCACATTGGTAATAAAATTCCACCAGTCGTATATGGTGATGTCAAGTCAAAACAAAATCCCTCAAAAACAATCTTGTTTTATAACCATTATGATGTGCAACCTGCAGAACCATTTGATTTATGGGAAGACAAACCCTTTAGT
>DATIAR010000086.1:0-10579 GCA_035457865.1 Nitrosopumilaceae archaeon | reverse complement strand
AGGTCTAAAAATAAAAAACGAGCAGGACGTGAGAAGAGCTGCAAAAAAAATACAATCCCTTGGTGCAAAAAACGTAATAATCAAGGGTGGACATTTGCGTGGAGATCTCTCAAGAGACTTTGTTTTGGAGGGTTCCAAGTTTTATTCTTTTTCTGCAAAAAAGATCCCAATCACAATTCGAGGAACAGGATGCACTTTTTCAGCTTCACTTACCGTTGCTTTAGTAAAAGGAAAGACTTTGAAAGATGCAGTAGGATTTGCAAAAGAGTTTACAACAGAATCAATTAAAAATTCACAAAAGATAGGAAAGGGAATTCCAATTGTAAATATCGATACTAAAGATATTATAGAAAGAGAATTGTCTGATGCAATTTCAAGTTTTACAAAAATAAAAAACATATACAAAGTGATACCAGAAGTTCAGACAAACTTTGTATTTTCAAAACCAAAACCAAGATCAACAAATGACATTCTAGGAGTTTCTGGCAGGATTGTCAAAGCATCTAAATCAATAATTCCTGCAGGAGATCTAGGGTATGGAGGTTCAAGGCACGTCGGCTCGGCACTGCTAGAAGTATCATCAAAGTTTTCAGCAACAAGGTCTGCAATTAACATAAGATTTGATAGAAAATTTATCAAAAAAGCCAAAGCAAAAAAACTCTTGGTAAAAAGTTATCAAAGAACTGATGAGCCTCTTAAAACAAAATCAAAAGAAGGAAGAACGATACCATGGGGAATAAGAGGAATAATCAGAGATGCAAAGAAGGCGCCTGATTTAGTATTTCACACAGGCGATATAGGAAAGGAACCTATGATCATAATATTTGGTAAAGACCCAAAGGACGTACTTGGCAAGCTTGTCAAAATTATTTGAAAATTTCATCCTTTCACATAAATACTGATAATCTTAATCTAAAATTTGTGAAGGCTGTAATTCTAGCGGGTGGACTAGGCACAAGACTTCAACCATACACAACTTTTCTGCCAAAGGCAATGCTGCCACTAGGAGACAAACCATTACTTGAGCATCTCATAAGCTGGATCAAAAAAAACAAGATAGATTCTATTGTTATTTGTGTTAGTTATTTACGAAAAGCAATCGAGGATTATTTTGAGAACGGAAGCAGGTTTGGAGTGAATATACAATATGCTGTGTCAAACAGACCACTTGCCACTGCAGGTCAGCTAAAGACAGCACAAGAATACATCGATGACACCTTTGTCTGTCTTTATGGAGATTCCATTTTTGATTTTAATTTAAGAAGTATGATAAATTATCACAAAAAAAAGAGACCTGCCATCACAATGGCATTGTCTGAGTATAAAACAAAACTACAATATGGATTCATAGAGACTGACAAAAATGGTAAAGTTACCGCATGGAAAGAAAAACCAGAGATCAAAGGCAACATCAACATTGGATGTTATGTCATGGAACCTAGTGTTTTCAAAGTCATTCCACCAAACAGACCATTTGGAATGGATGAGGCCATAAGAAAAGTCATGGCACGAAAAGACAAGGTAGTCGGATATATGATAAAGAAAGGTTTCATGGATATTGGAGACAAGAACTCCTACAGGCTAGCTTACCAACACCATCTTGAAAAACTGGGTCAGATTTGATGCTATGGATGAAATTAAGATACGCGAATTAAAAGAAAAGGATCTATTCAACGGCTTTTTAGAGTCACTTGACTCACTAAGAAAGGCAAGTGATATGAGCTCAAAAAAGGCAAAGGAAGTTTTTAAAAAAATAAAATCGGACAAAAATTACAAGATCTATGTAGCAATGCTAGATTCAAAGGTCGTAGGAACTGCCACGATATTCATCGAGCAAAAATTCATTCATAATGGTGGAAAGGTTGGCCATATCGAGGATGTCTCTGTCAGAAAAAAATTCAAAGACAAGGGAATAGGCCAAAAGCTTGTAAAAGCACTCCTTGAATATGCAAAAAAGAAGGGCTGTTACAAAACAATTCTAGACTGCACTGATGATCTGGTACCGTTTTATCAAAAGATTGGTTTTAAGCGTCACTCTAATTCCATGAGATTTGATCACTAGTAGTAAATTTTTTTTGGTTTTGGTTTTAATCTAAACAAAAGCCCGCCAACTATCATTACTGGTATGGAGACTGCCATGAAAAGCGGTGGTGTAACTGTTACTTCGGTCACAAGATATTGAGGAGGTATGTTTGCAACCATGATATTTGCAAGATACATTCCAGCTAAAAGAATTGCCCCGCCAGCAATTATCATCGAACCAATGAATCTAGAGCCAAACCTGCGCGATAGTAGGTATGACGTTCCTGCTAAAATCACAGCAGGCGCAACTCCAATTGATATGTACTGTAGTATTTTCCCGCCAGGTTGAATTTCTTGAGTAGGATTTGAAAGATAATTAAATATCGTTATTATTTCAGCAACAAACATTACAAACAGTCCAAGACTAGCAGCTGCAACCCATTTCTCAATTGCCATATAAAGTATAATTTTCTAGTTCAATAAATAAACCAAGTGTTGCAGATTTTACAGAACTCAGAATTTACTTATTATAAATTACCTCTGAACAGTTGAGGGTTTAGTTAATATTGATCACTTTATCGCTGAAGGTCAATGCGTAAACAAAAAAATCCTCAAGATAAAAAATTCAGACGCATAGTAATCGAAGTCGGTATGATAGTTGCAGTCATTGCACTTGTTGCGCACTTTGGGCTATCTGCTATGACTCCAGTAAATAGCAAAGTTCCAGTTTTTGCAGCTCGAGGTAATACATACCTCAAGGCAACACATTCTGCCCAGACAGGATATGTCTTTTCCAGTCAATCAATAACAAGTGGTAAAAAAAGCGTTTCTGGAAGCCATATCAATCCTGAAGTTCATGTGTTCAAAGGCGAAGTAGAATCAATTCACATGATAAATGAAGATAAAGAAACCAATTCAAAACACAACATCAACATTGATGAATTTAATGTACACTCGAGAGATTTAGGATATTTTGAATCACAAACGATAGATTTTGTTGCTGACAAAGAAGGAACCTTTCATTATTATTGTACAATTCATCCTGAAATGAATGGCACTCTAACTGTAGAATAGATCTCTTTTAGAAAATAATTAATTTTTTCTTCTGTTATTATTTAGATCAACTTTATTTCTGTGGTGTTTATTTTTTGAACCAAAGTTGGGAAGAATATGCAGGGTGATGATTTACACAATGCCAACGAGTCCAGCAAGTTCTTTTCTGCATGAAGAGCCAAGTTCCTCTGCAGCTTTTTCTGGAGTGATCTTGTTTAGAAATACACCGTATCCTCTTTCTAGTCCAGACCAGTGTTCAGATTGCGGATAGACTTCAATATGCCAGTGAATCTGTCTGTTGTTTTTCTTTTCTGGTGAAAGATGAAAGACCATGTTATAGGCAGGATTCTTCATTGTACTTGCCAGTCCTCCAAGTGTTGCACGCAAAATCAAAGAAAGATCGTTTATCTCTTTTTGTGTTATTTTAGAAAAGCTTGTAGTGTGTTTTTTTGGATATATCCAAAATTCATACGGATGTGATGGAGCCCACGGGCAAAAGGCAAGAAAGCCTTCAGTTTGGAGTATCTGCCTTGGTCCGCCGGTTTCAGTGGCAACTGCCTGACACATAGAGCAGACTCCTTTTTCATTTAGAATTTTGTGAGCAGCCTCTGCCTCCTGTTCTATGGTTGGAGGAATTGTAGAAAATGTTACGATATTAAGATGCGGATGAGGGGTGATGCCACCTGCCTCTTTACCATGATTTACGTATATTGATACATATGTTACTCCTCTCTGGGTATAGAGCCAGCGCAACCTGTCCTGAATTACGACAAGGACATTAGACCATTGTTCTGTGCTAATTGACGAAAGTGATTCCTTGTGATTTTCAGATGCTACTACGATATAGTGATACCCATATGCTGGCTCACTGTAAAGTGGTCTATCGCTGTAAGAATTTTCCGAAGTTGTAGCCACCACAGGAGTTTTGCTTTCAAAGACTCGTACGGACCAGTCTTGAACAAAATAGTCCTCACTGTCTTGAAGTCTTTGCAACATTCCATCCTTTGCTACAAGAGAAAGCAAAGACGGGTTTGTCATCTCTTCGTTGCCAGGACAGAAGGGACATTTTTTTGAGTCATTTACGACGTGGTTTTCAGGAGAAACGATAACAAATCTCTCAATTGTGTAATCTTTTCGTAGATCTCCCATTAGTTAACATCGAGGGGGTAGTAATTTAAAACCTTTGCAGAGATCGATTTGTAAAATTAAAGTTTATGTGTGACACACCAAACTCGGAAAGTGAGCTGATAAAAATTACTGACAATTCGGATGTTCACATGATCTATGTTCTTTTGGATGGAGTAGGCGATCTTCCGCATCCTGATCTGAAAGGATCAACCCCACTTAGCTTTGCAAAGACTCCAAACCTTGATAAAATTGCAAGAAATGGTACAATAGGCGAGGTTATTTCGGTTGGAAAAGGAATTGCGCCACAGTCTGATATTGCAGTTTTCAATATGCTAGGGTACAAGTTTGTGCACAATGATTATGTTGGCAGAGGGGTGATAGAAGCAATAGGAATAGGAATAGATTTTCGAGATGGAGATATTGCATTGAGAGGCAACTTCTCCACTATAAACGATGAAGGGATCATTACAGACAGACGTGCGGGAAGAAAGATAGAAAAAGAAGACACGTTAGGCGTTTCGCTTGAGATAGAGCGCCTGATAAGATTTTCAAATCCAAAGGCTTCAGTAGTTGTTGCCCCAACAATAGGTCACAGGGTAGTTGTCAGAATTAGATGTGATGGAGAGCATCTCTCTTCTGAAATTAGCAATACCGACCCATCTTATGGAAGAGTAGATGGCATGGGCGTTGCAAAAGCAGTTGGGGATTATCTTAAGATCGAGCGCTGCCTTCCTCTAAACGAGTCTCCAAGTGCAAAGCTTGCTGCTAGTCTTGTCAACGAGTTCACAGAACAAGCTATTGCAATAATGAACAAAAGCGAGATTAACAGAGCAAGAAAAGAAATGGGCAAGAAACTTTTAAACGGCATCTTATTGCGTGATGCAGGAAACAGATTTCCAAAACTCACACCCATAAACGAGATGCATTCTATGAATTTTTCTTGTATCGTCGATATGCCAGTAGAGATTGGAATTTCAAATGTGTTAAAGATGAAGACGTTTAGTGCAGGTGGGTTGACAGATTATGAAGAAAAAGCCAGAGTAGCTGCCAAGGCAATGGAGACTCAAAATGCAATATATGTTCACATCAAAGGTCCTGATGAGTTTGGTCATGACGGAGATGCTATTGGAAAGATGAAAAACATCGAGGAGATAGACAAGCGATTTTTTGGGACGTTATTGAATAATATAGATTCATCCAAAGTCTCTATTGTTATTTCAGCAGACCATTCTACTCCTTGCATAAACAAGAGCCATAGTGCAGACCCTGTACCAGTCCTTGTTTCAGGAGATTCGATTAAAAAAGATGGAACTGCAAGGTTTACCGAGCAAGAGGCAAAGAAAGGCAAAATTGGATTACTTGCCGGTGCAGATGTGATAAAAACTGCAATTGGACTAATTAAATCGTAAAAGTCTCAAGAACTCCAGTTCTTACCATAGATGAAATTTTGTTGCGCAGAGCGTCTATGTCTATTTTGTGATACTTGCCTTTAGCATTACCAATTTTTTCTAGTGCACGATTAAAAATTGAAAGACATATTTCATTTTCATTTTTTTGATAATGAACCAAGGCTGCGGCAACAAGTATTATTCCTTGGATCAAGTCTTTTTCTGCACCTTCAGATTTTTTCCATGCCCCTTCTAAAATTTCATGAGATTCCCAGAATCTTTCGTAATTGAAATAGTATCTTCCTTTTTCTATTGCTTCTTCTTTTCCTATTGGTTCATCAATTACATGTTTTGCATGATCAAGTGGTCCGATGGGTTCTAGTTTTTTTATCAATTGTTCCAGCATATCTTTTGGTACAGAAACATCAAATTCTAAATATCTGCTTGAAACTCTCATGTCTCTTATTGTGATTTTCATCTTAGATGTAATCTCTCGTGCGCGTAAAAGTAGTTCATGTGAATCTGATGGAACATAATTTGAATTTTTTAGATGAATCATGAAACGATCCATAACCAAACAAAGATTCATTTTCTTAAATTTGTTAGCTATTTCCATTAAGATTTATATGAACTATCAAGAGGACGGGATTACATGTCTATGATAGAAACCACAAGAGATGTGCAAAACAAGCTTCTCTTAAGACGAGAGATCACGTGTACGTTTAAGGGGCTTGGTGGCAAGCTGAAAAAGCTTGAAGCAGTAGACATGATAGCAAAGCAATTCAAACTTGAGGGCAAAGTAATCGTTCCAATAAGATTAAAAAATGATACTGGCAGACCAATGATTTCTGGCACGTTCTATGTCTATGATGATGAAAAACTTGCAAGAGCACATGTCAAACCAGCAATTTTCAAAAGATTAGACAAGGCAAAAGGCGGCGGAGAAAAAGCAGAAGAAGCAAAAGAAGCTGCCCCCACTGAAACAAAAGAAGCACCTGCAGAAAAAGAAGCCAAACCAGAAAAGAAAGAAGAAAAAGATGAGAAGAAAGAAGCTCCTGCAGAAAGGAAAGAAAAAAAGAAGGAAGAAAAAAAGGAAGAGAGTAAGTAATGCCAGAAAAGAAGGGTTTCAGTCCTAGTGTTTACAAATATTACAAAGTAAAAGGAGACAAGGCAGAGAGATCAAGAAAAGAATGTTCTAGATGCGGCAAAGGAGTTTTCATGGCAGTACACAAGAACAGACAGACCTGTGGCAAGTGCGGATTAACTGAATTTGTTCAATAATTAATACAGTTTTTTCTTTCTAAGCTTTGATGCTTTTTGTTCAAGCTCATCAAGTTTTGATGTCAGTTTAGCATCTATCTTGGTGTTAGCAATCACATTTGCAGGTATCTTTACTACATTTGTATCCAAGGTTATGTTTATTGAAGGTAATTTTTTTTCTATCCAAAATTTCACAACCTTGTCTTCCAGTTTGTAATCTTTGAAGCCCTCTGGGAATTTCTTTGTTATATGTAAAAGCAGAGTTTTATCATCAAAGACTGCTCTTGGATCAAAAAGTCGTTGCGTATCAGAATAAATTCCTTCAAAGAGGTTTCCTGAAATCTCATCGGAGATAAGATCCATTTTCGAGACCTTTCTAATTAGTTCCAGATAGTGCAGAAATTCGTGAGCAAGTATTGCATGAATGGTTCCTTTTAGGCCATATGCAACAAGGGGTGCAGTGATTTGAATCACAACCTCAAGTCGTTCTCCAGAGATGACAGGAATTGTTCTTGCAAACAATATTCCATAATCAAATGAACTTGCGTTGGTAATTACTACAGATGGTTCTACATAGGCTAATGGAAAGTTCATGTGTGATGCTTTTTCTATTCTGTTAATTCCTGAAATTACTAAAGGAAATCTCTCCACAATAAGAGAATGTATCTTGTCAGACAATAGACCATTTTTGTGTGCTTCATGAACTTTTTGTAAAGGATCCAATGAGTAAAACTCGAGTCAGACTATAAAAAAGGTTAGTAATGGTGTGTACAAAGTTATTTTGTCAACGCTATCTCGTAAAAATCAAAGACTGTGCATTTACAAGGATTTTCCAATATGCTGCTCAAGCTTGGTGTTACTTCAACTCCATCTGCAAATCGTTTTAGTGGAACCCCACCATCGGCTTTCATTAAAAGTGAAAATGAGTTACTAGATTTTTTCTTGTATTGTATATCTGATACGTATCTTTGATTTTTCTTCCCAGAGTTTTCATATATCGCAATTGGTTGTTTTTCCAGTTTGCGAAGGTTTCTTAGCTGTGAAGATTTGATCTCGTTTTTAGTTTGTACTTGCATTGCGATCTTGGATCTGAATCTAATAATATTTGATGGAATCTTTTCAATAATTTTCATATCTCTAATAACTACTCCGTCAAGCGCTATTTTTTTGGATAGTCTAAGCCTTCTTTTGTGAGGATTTACAAGCTTTGCAAAAAATGGTCTGCCTTTTCCTAAAACTAGGCTTGTCTCATCCTCGCTTCCAATCCAGGTTATCTTTGCTTGCTGAGCCCCAAATTTTTCATACAAAAACCTGGCAATCTTTCCTTCTACACTCTCAAACTCGGATATTCCATGAAACTCGCAGACAAAACATCCTTTTCCCCTACACTGGCTGCAGGGTTTTTGTTTTTGCGGAATTCCTCTAATGTTTTTTGTGTATCTACCTGAAAGAAAGAGTGGTTTTGGTTTTATTTCACACTCTTCTTTTTTAAAGTCAAGTGTAAACACAAGGTCAGGATTTTGATAATCAACATTTGTTTTTGTTTTTCTTCCAAAACGTTTCCCAATTTCTCTGTTGATATCACCTTTTATGCTGTTGATTCCCTGAAGTCTAAATTTGGAACGGATTAGATCATCCCTATCTAGAATGGATGGCTGTAGAATAGCCCCAACTAGAAATGATGAAAATTCGTAATCATGTGACATTTCATACATTTTGGAGAGTTGCGTGTCAAGCTTGGACATCATGTTTTTACAAATAAAACAGCTCTTTGGATTATTTTTTCCTAAAATAGATCTGATTTTTTTTCCAAGTTTTTGATGTGATGTCAAACCAAGCTTGGAGGCAAATAATCTTCCCAGACAGTTGTCGCACAGATTGTGTTCTTTTAAAATTTCTTTTGCATCAGAAATTATTGTTTTCATCTTTGCCATACTTTAATCACATAGTCTATCAAACCAGTCTGTTTTATTCGTAATTATACTAGAGAGATTTTTACGATTACCAGGGGAAGAGTTGTCTTTGTGATTCTTTATCTGTTACACTGATAGCTTTGGTAGGACATGTTTGAGCAGCATCAAGGATTCTTTCGGCAGGTGCGCCTGCAGAATTTATTACGTGAGATTTTGGATTTATTCTTACAAATTTGTCTACCGAAAACACATTAGGTGCAATAATCTCACAGCTACAGCATCCAATGCATTTACTTTTGTCTACATCGGCAGAAACTTGTTGCTCTTTTTCCACCTCGGATTGTTCAACCTCATCAACTTTGATGGTTTCTTCTTTTCTCCTTTCATAATTTTCCCAAAAGACTTTTTCGTAATATCGCCAAAAGTCTTGGTAGGCCGATTCTGTATATCTGGTGTATCTACCCCAGTCTTCTTCTGGAGGTTTATCAGTTGGTCTTGCACCCCACCACGGTTTTTTCTTGGAATTAAAAGTATGATCTTTATCTGAATTTTTTTCACGGTATTTCCAAGTCGAGTCATGCGGTTTGGAATGAATGGTCCTTTTGTATTCTGTTCTAAGAAACTGATATGCTTCTGTTATCATCTTGAACTTTTTCCCATCCTTTTCTGATGTGTTTTTGTCAGGGTGTAGTTGCAATGCAAGTGTTCTATATGTTGATTTTACTTCTTTAAATGGAGCATCGTTTTGCAGACCTAGAATTTGGTAGCACTGAAAACTGTTCACTGCTTATTAGATGTAGAACTATTTTAAAAGGTATTATATTGTAAATGAAGTACCAGATGGTTCAGAAATAGATGTTTATCTTAAAATAAAATAATGGATCTTAATCTTGCTACAAAAATTCTAGGAATTCATTATGATAAATATTTTCAAAAAATGTAATGATGTTTTGTGTTAATTTATGAAAATTAAATGAAAATATTTTTGTTTGCGCTAAGTGAGCCTGCTGTACCAGGCGTAGGCAATGTAAGAATGGCGTTATTGAGTGCAACGTCCTTGATTGTTCCACTGTTTAGTTCAAGTGAGTTTGTGGCGACATAATCCAGATCTGTTGTTGTGTCACCTATCTGAACTACATAATTGAATGTAAGTGTACTAGTACCTGAACCACTAACATAATTTGCATATCTGTCAAGTAGGCCTGTCTCAAGTAGGAGTTGGGGTACACCTGAAACATTAACAGCTCCACTAAAGGTTACAGTAATGTCTATAGTTTCACCTACGTTGTATGAACCATCAGAGGATGTTGATGAAACATTTGTTACTGTTGGTGAAGTGGTATCAATTACGATGTTCTTGTTTGCGCCAAGTGAGCCTGTTGCTCCAGGTGCGGGCAATGTAAGAATCGCATTGTTGAGTGCAACATCCTTGATTGTTCCACTGTTTAGTTCAAGTGAGTTTGTGGCGACATAATCCAAATCATTTGATGTGTCACCTGTCTGAACTACATAATTGAATGTCAAGGTGGTGGTGCCTGAACCACTAACATAATTTGCTTGCCTGTCAGTTGCACCTGTTTCAAGTAAGAGTTGTGGTGTTCCTGTGACAACAACTGACTCACTAAATGTTACAGTAACGGATATTGTATTTCCTGCATTGTATGATCCATTGGTAGTTGTTGATGAAACATTTGATACTGTTGGTGAAGTGGTACCGATTACGATATTTTTGTTTGCTCCAAGTGAACCTGCGGTACCAGGTGATGGAAGAGTAAGAATAGCATTGTTAGCTGTTGCGTCCTTGATTGTTCCTCC
>DATIAR010000085.1:0-55635 GCA_035457865.1 Nitrosopumilaceae archaeon | reverse complement strand
TTTTCTTGCTCTTTCTTGACCTATCCTAACTGCTTGATGATATTGCACAAAATTATTTTCTAAAGTTTTAACTATAAGCCTTTTCAACTCAACATTTAAGAGAAGAACAAACTTCCTTAGTTCATTGAATAGAAAACCTCTAGTTGGAGTAGCAGTAGGAATCTTTGCTGTAATTATTCTAGCTGTTTCAGTATTGCCTGGGTCAGATTTTTTGAAGAATATAGTGCCAAAAGATGTTGAACTTCCAGGAAGTCTAAATACAATCTCTTCAGAAATCAAACCATTAGATGTTCAACTAAGTGACATTTCCATTCTATCTGTTTCTGAAAGAGAAGCTACCCTAGAAGTAAAATTTGGTGTTTCGAATCCAAATAATAAACCAATCTTACTAGAAATGATAAGTTTTGATATTTTTGAAAATGATATTAAAGTTGGATATGGAGAAATTGGAGAAAGACTTGCTGGGCAGTATACCAGTTCAAATTATTACACAGTTTTATCTGATTCCTCACTTTCTGTGAGTGAGAAAATAACAATAAAAAATACCGGAAATAATCCAGAATTTTGGTTAACATTACAGCAAGGTACCCCTGAATGGAGGATCAAAGGAGAGGCATTCTATAGTACTACATCTGCATTCAGTGGATTGGCAGATTCTGTAGTTTTTGATTTTACTAGGTAGAAAATTGCTCCCTTATATCATAAAATTCTAAAATTTAGATTATTTGTATAAAATGAAACTTATTTAGATAAATTATATAAGATTCTAAAAAAGAGATTCCTTAACATGGCAGAATTGATGATAGCATATACAATAACTACGGGTGTTTTCATTGCCTTTGGTGTTTTGTTATTTGCACTACGCGGCAAAGGTCACACAGCTGTAGCAGCTGGCCCAGAATAGGGAACAAACTCCCTTCGAACTTTTTTACTACTCTTCCTTAAAACCTAGTAGAGATTCTATTGAAAAACTCACTGCCTTCTTTTCTTTAACGTAACATTTTTCATAATATTGGCAAGTATTACACTCCGACGACGGTTCTATGACTGGAACTTTTTTCTCTTCAAGTAAGCTGTTCAAAATTTTGACTCTACGTATGGATTCTTCAAACATCTTGTTATCTCGAATCAAAGAAAATGATATTTCATCACCATTTTCTGCAAGGTATAATACGATGCCATCTGTCTTCTTAAGAATCCATAGACACGCGTTCAGATATAGTGCATCACTTGGAATCAGTTTTTCTGGTAGTTTAGGTACTGGACGGAAGATTATGACTACATCATCAACCACCATGTCCGCCTGAACTTTTAGCTTAATACCATCTATGGAGAATTCTCCCGGCACTGAACCATAGGGCATTTTTCTTATCAACTCTCTAAAAAGATCTGAAAATCTCAATCCTTTTTGTTCCAGTGGGTTTACTCGATCAAAATATGAACGACGTAAACATCGTGCGATCTCAGAAAAACGTATTATTTTATTATCCTTTTCAGTTTCTGGTTTTGTATCACGACTAATGCGTTCCATAACATCTGTGATAATACGCCTGTAATCTCTATCTCCCATCAAGGTGGGTATTCCTTGACGGTATGTCTATAATATATTTAGCTCACTGTTCGCAAAAGTCCCTTTGAGATCTTCTCAGAATAAGCAAGACCTACAAAGTGTAACCCAAAACCAATAACAACGCCTAACAGAATGTTTCCTGTTGCAAAGTAGATTCCCATGAATATGATAAGGGAAGGAACTGTGAGCATTAAAGCAAGAAATGTGCTGACCCATACGGTGTTAACTAGAACATCAATAGTCAATTCCTGTTTTGTTCTAAACATTTTAGTAAGGTAGAGTCTACTTGGCATTGTCTGATTATTAGAAACTGAATTTTTTTGATTAGTCAACTCTATTTCATCTAATAATTATGAAAAATAGATTATAAATTTACGTAGTATAATATTTTTTTTAAATTTTTTATATAGTCATAATTTTATATCTATAACAAGAAATATTCCAATTTTTTGTGAAAATCTAGCAATGAATGACAAATTGCACTAGTCTAATTCATTTTTGAGGTCAAATAAAGGAATTTTTTTGATACTGGGACATTGAAATGACAAAAATCACGAATTTTTCCAGCGGAATTTATCAATTATCAAAAAACTACTATTCTGCTATAACAAGTTTCGACATTACTGTTTGTGTAGGTATCTGCTGCTCTACAGCAAAAGCAATTGCCGATAAGTTTCTTATTTCATATGTCATTAGTTTCAAAATTCCAATCACCGTTGCAAAGCTAAACATTCTAGTAAAAGTTCGATTGATTGCTTTGTAAATGGCAAGCTCAAATGCTCTTTCAAATTCTGATAGCGCATCAATCGCGTTATCGATTTGTGGAACTAAATCTTTGTAAATAGTACTTGAAAGTTCTGACATTGCATCTTTTACCGATTCTGCACTTATCATCCTACCAAGCAAATCTTTAGGGGCTGATGTTGTATGGGTTACTATGAGATCTTGTATGTGTTGTTCATCTAGACCCCAAAACTTTCCACGTAGAATACTAAGCAAATTGTAAAAATCAATATCCATTCCTATTAGATGTGCAAGATCGTGTTCTCCTGATGCTTTTAACGCACTGTCTAGTTGTTTATAAAAAACTTTGTCTAAATATGTGTCAAACACTTGAAGATTCTTCTTTTCATTATATAACGAAACTGCTTTTGTAATTTCTTCACCAAATTCACTAGTTGCAAGACTTGATACAGCTTCTTCTAGGTCTTTTGCTACAAGTGCTTTTACAACTATATCTCGTCGTCCTATCAATTCTTCTGCATGCAGGTTTACATAAGGTTCTATTTCCTCATATGATCTTCCTAATACTTTTCCTTTGAAAATCAGTTTTAAATTCCAGATCAAAAATTTCAGATAGTATACATTTAGAATTTCTGAACCACCGCCTACAGATTTTGCAAGAGAAAAATGTATATCTGCAAGATGGCTCCTAAGAGCAGATTCAATTTTTTCAGCCGTAACTGGTTTTGTAATCTTTGAGACAGCATTGATGTATACAGTACTCTTTATTCTTGTTACAAGTTCGTCCAAATTTCGTGATTCAGCTAATGTTTGTAATTCTCCCTTTGAAAGAAGCCTACCACGGGCACTAAAAGATTTTACAGAACCAAATATTTTCTGAGGAGCCCCAATGCCCATTCATATAACTTCTTTTGAGTAAGGATTTTAATGTTTGGAGATAAGGTTCGACCGAAAAAAATTGATAACAGATTCTCGATCAGAACTTGCCAGACTGGAAAAACCCTCTAAAAGCTCTCCATAGATTGCAATTGTTTCATCAAGAGCGTACCTTAAACGATTTGAATTAAATGGAACAAGTCTGTCTATCTTTTTATCAATATACGCTTCAATGTATTTTCTAAGTAACACATAAACAAAATTTGGGGCAACATTCAAGAGCATAAGAATCGCTTCTTTGAATTCTTCTTCTTTTATGTCATAATCATCAAAGAATTTCTTAAGAATCTTGATTCTTTCATCTTTTAACTCATCAAGAGATACAGCTACCAACATACCACTTTCTGTGAGTTTGTAATACGGTACACCATGTTCTTGCAAGGCCCTTGGTCCTCGCTTCAAGGGCAATCTTCCTGCCTCTTCCACAATTCCTAAGGGAAGTAAGATCTCATCAAGATCTCTAAAAATTCCAGAATAAACATTTTGCCAGACTGTATTGCTCTTCTCCGCAACCTTGTGAGCTAGAGATGTTCTCGTATTCATCATATGTCTTGTTTCAGTTGCAAGATTTATGATAATTGATCTCTGCCGCATTGCTTCGCCTGTAAGTTCATCCCTTTTTGTTTTGAAGGTCTTGAAAATAGAGAGTCTAGGTCTACTATCTAATTTTATAGATGCTTCCAGACTTTTCAAACAAACAACCTCCATTTTCCTAGATTGATTTTTTTAGATTGAATGGAAACAAGTTGATGAACTTGGCAATTATGATATAAAATATTCATTTTACGATATTATCATATAATGTGATACAATATAATATTTTATCACCTCATCATATATCATAAAAATCACATAATATGATACAATGTTTTTTATACTTTCGATAAAGAAAGGAATCCAATGTTTTGGAAGAGAGCACAAAGGTCTAAGGTACTTACCTTGAGTGCTGTTATAGTGGCATCTACGCTACTGGCAATAAACTTCTCAGGAAGCGCTCTTGCATATACGGCAGACGATCCTGCAGTAAAATATCATTGCTTCGAAGTAGATGAAAGCGAAAATCTAGTAGTAGACGAAGATGGAAATTTAGTTCCATGTCCGATAGATACTGGTGACACCGCTTGGATGTTAACAGCTTCAGCACTCGTGTTGGTAATGACACCCGCTGGACTTGCAATTTTCTATGCTGGACTTTCAAGATCAAAGAATGCAGTAAATTCGTTGATGATGGTATTCATCACAACTGGAATTATCGCAGTACAATGGACTCTATGGGGCTACAGTCTTGCCTTTGGTCCAGATGCAGGAAATGGATTCATAGGAACTTTAGACTGGGTAGGACTCAATAACGTACTTCATGACGTTCCATCAGATGTTTACGGTGGAATTACCGGAGTCACTATTACTAATCAGACAGTCATGGTATTCCAGATGATGTTCGCTATAATCACTCCCGCACTAATTGTAGCTTCATTAGCTGAAAGAATGAAGTTTAGCGCATTCGTGATCTTCATACTACTATGGGCAACATTCGTGTA
This sequence comes from Nitrosopumilaceae archaeon, assembly GCA_035457865.1. Lineage (GTDB taxonomy): Archaea > Thermoproteota > Nitrososphaeria > Nitrososphaerales > Nitrosopumilaceae > UBA8516. Next base: position 50,847 of record DATIAR010000085.1, on the reverse strand, counting down.
TGACTTTGCCGCTCACTGGACATGGTCACTAGGAACAGGTGGTACAGCAATAGGCTGGACAGGCGCACTTCCGTCACTTGACTTTGCAGGCGGAACTGTAATCCACATAACTTCTGGCTTCTCAGGACTAGTAATAGCTCTGATGTTGGGCAGAAGATTAGGATATGGAAAGGTTCCAATGGAGCCTCACAACATACCACTGATAGTTCTTGGTGCAGCTTTGCTCTGGTTTGGATGGTTTGGCTTTAACGCTGGATCTGCACTAGCAGCTGCCACAAACGCGGTTAGTGCATTTGTAGCAACCCAAATTGCTACAGGAATGGCAGCCGTTACATGGATGTTAGTATCATGGGCCCATACAGGAAAACCCTCTACAATTGGCGCAGCAACAGGTGCTGTTGCCGGTCTTGTAGCTATTACACCAGCATCAGGTTTCGTCTCCCCAATGTCTGCTATTATTATAGGCATTGCTGCATCATGCATATGTTATGGTGCAGTATTGTTTAAGAACAGACGCAAATGGGATGATGCACTTGATACATGGGCAGTACATGGCATTGGAGGATTAGTCGGTGCACTTCTTACTGGTGTATTTGCAGAAAAGCGATTTACACCGTGGGGTGCTGATGGACTCGCCTTTGGAAATCCACAACAACTACTAAACAACGCAATTGGTGCATTTGCAGCAATGGCTTGGGCAGTAGGTATTACAGCAATCATAATCAAGATTATGGATGCAGTGTGGCCAGGCAGTATACGAGTTACTCCAAAAGAGGAAGAAGTCGGTCTTGACATAGCACAGCATGGCGAAAGAGCGTACGTAAACGAATAGTACGCTAACACTTTCCTTTTTATTCTAATACCATCTCATTGTGAAATGAATTTAGATATCGTCAACTAATTCTACTCCATGTTTATCACTGTTAACGACTTGGCAAAAACTCTAGAAGATCCAAATTTGATCTTGGTTGATGCCAGATCATACAAAGATTACTCTATTGAGCATATTCCAGGTGCTGTAAATTTAGATCTGTTTTATTATCATTGGTCTGATACATCAAAAGAAGGAATGAAGGCATTTGATATGGAAATGCAAAAACTTCTTTCATATGTTGGAATAACAACAGAAAAGAAAGTTGTATTTTATGATGAAATTTCTGGAATGAGTGCAGCTCGCGGTGTATGGCTTTTGTTATATTTTTCACATCCTCAAGTTTTCATGCTCGATGGAGGAATAAAAAAATGGAAAAGTGAAAACCTTCCTTTAGAAACAAAAACAAACGGTTTCAAACCTGCAAAGTTTTCTGGGAAAACTAACAAAAATATTGTTGCTGGATATGAGTACATCAAAAAAAATTTAGATAAAATAAAACTTGTTGATGCCAGATCAAAAGAAGAATTTGATGGCAGAGTAATACGAGCTGCAAGAAGTGGCCATATTCCAAATGCGATAAACATAGATTGGAACCTTAACATTGCAGAGGATGGAAAAATGAAAGCGAACAAATCTCTTTCTGAACTCTATCAACAAATATCTCAAGATGAGGAGATAGTAACTTATTGTCAAGGAGGTTACAGAGCTGCAAATTCATTTCTAGCTCTCAAAAAACTTGGATTCAAAAATGTCAAAGTCTATGTAGGTTCTTGGGGAGAATGGGGAAATAGATTGGAACTCCCAGTAGTCTAGTCTCTTTTCTTCCATAAAAGCTGATTATACAGCATTTCTGGTGCAATCTTTTTGAATGGTTTTCCGCCTCCATCATACCACTTTGTAAAAAATTCGTAAAGATGAAGCCTCAAAGACTGGATGTATACAATCAAACCTTCAATCATCATTATTCCAAGATTTCCACCAATTATCAATGCTAGTCCACCAACCGATTCTGATCCTCCCATAGAATGATACGAATTATTTACAGTAAGTAAAAGTGCTGCATGAACAAGAAGCATAATGCCAATTCTTGCATAGCTTATCGTGTGTGACAAGAGCTCTACTGTTTTTACTAAAAGTACCTCAATTACAACATTCATTATACTTCCACCCTCTCCTGGATGTTTTTTATTATGAAGTATTCCACCAACCATTATCATTCCCATGCAACCAATAGTCACTGGTATTGCAATTCGAGCAACAATCCAAACACGTGCCCAGTCTCCAACAAGTATAGTAACCCATGGAACAGGTTCATTGTGAATGCGTGAATACATGTTCATTATATCATAACCAGAACCAATTGCAGTCATCATGATGACTACGACCCCGCCATACATTACAAGAGTTGGAATAGCTTCTGTAAACATTGTAAGCTTGTCTCCTCTTCGATAGAGTCTTCTAATGTGTAAAATAAACGCCCATACCAAATGCACTATTCCAAGAAATATGGAAACTTTTAGAATCCTAATTACTTGTTCAAAGTTTAATTCAGCTACGCTTATGATTCCTACTAACCATTTTATGGAATGCAAGGGTCCACCTTCTTCTAAAAGTGCATGTACTGCATCAAATTCTTCTAAATGAAATCCAAACGCCTCACCAGTTAGTATTCCTGCAAATGCTGCAGAGCCACCTGATATGGCAATCAACATTCCCCATTTTGCAAGTGTTCCCTGACCTTTGAATTTGAACAATAATCCTAAAAGCATAAGCAGGATTCCGTGACCAAAATCAGCAAACATAATTCCATAGAATATTGGCCACATGATTGCAATCATTGGAGTCGGATCTGCTTCTCCGCGCTTTGGTATACCCTGACTCTCTGTAATGACTTCAAAAGTTCTAGTCCATGCTTTGTTGGCAAAAAGTATTGGTGTTTCCTTGAGTATTTTTGGGTCCGTTATCTCCTCAGTTATTGACATCCATCTCTTTGTTGTATCTATGAATTTTTTTTCCATTGTACGTGGAATGTATCCTTGTATTACGGCAAATCGTTTTGTTCCGCCAGGTTTACGCATTTTTTCAAGTACATCTTTTGCGATACCAGAACCTTCATGCAACGATAAAATTGGACCACGAATTTTCTTTTTTGTTTCAGAAAGTTCTTTTGCAAGCTTTTTTTCTTTTGTAGTAAGTTCAGTAATTTTTGAAACAGCCAAGGTGTATGCTTGACTTGGATTCTGTGGTATTCCTTGTGGAATAATAAACGGATTTGCATTGAAGCTTCGAAGAACCTTAAGAACTCTCTCAGAGTCTTGTGTATCAGTAAAAATTATGATTGCTGTTTTTAATTTACTATCTAACTCGTACTTGAAAATTGTAATTCCCTCTAGGGTGCGACTAATCTCAGCAAAATCTGAAGAATTTATTACAAATAGATTTGTATAAAAATATTTCATCTGCCCAAGATTGCTTAGATCAATATTCAATTTTTTTACAACCTCAAGTGTTTCTTTAAGACTTGTGTATTCTTCAAGTGAACGTTTCGTATTTGCATAGTCTTCTAGAAGTTTTGCTGGTCCATCTATTACTGCATGACTTTTTTCTTCTAAATCACTAATCATTGTTGCAATTTCATCAAGCTCATACTGATTTCTTTTTATCACCAAACCTTTGAACAAAACTTCCATTATTCCAACCCGTGTAGGAATTTGAAGACCCTTAACAACTTCATCGACTGATTGATAGAGCTTTTGAACTTTTAATAACAAATCATCAATTTCAGGAGTAACAGTATCATTTTGGGTTTCTATTTTATGAAACCATTCAAATTCAGTCAGTCTTGATATTGCTTCTGGAGACTCTGTTCTTGGTACAATAATCGTTCCTAACATAAGTTCTGCTACAACCAAGACAGATCCACGGTTGGTTTCACGTTTTTAAAACGTTTCTAAGAATTTTTTTTCTGGTCAAAACATTAAAATCTGTTAGCATTAAACGCCTGATCGTTGACATCTAGCCCTGCATTAGAGAAAACTGTCGATAAGATTTTGAATCAATCTGAAAATGAGCTACTTTCAAGCTTAAAACAATCACTTGACGACTCTAAAAGCACCCTTACTAATTCTCTCTCTTCACTAGAGCAAGAATATGATAGAATACTTGCAGATGGTAAAAAGGAGGCAGACAAACTTCAAAAACAAATCTCAGGAAGTGCAGCTCTTGAAGCTAGAAACAAACAACTTCTGCTTGTTGAGGACTCGGTTGAAAAAGTCTTTACAAAAGCTATAGAAAAACTAAATGACTTGGTACGAAATGAGGATTATACAAAACTTCTGACTCAATTACTTGACGAATCAGTAAAAGGACTTGGTACTTCTAATGTTATTGTAGAATGCAACTCAAAAGACAAATCAGTAGTACAATCAATTTTATCTAAATTTTCTGGTGCAACATTATCTTCTAACACAATTAATTGTCTTGGTGGTGTAATAGTAAAATCAAAAGATGGATCGATGAGCCTTGATAATACAATCGATACAAGAATCGAACGTCTAAAGCCTTTAATAAGGAAAGACATTGCAATCAGATTCGGCAGATAGCTATGGTTGCAAAAGGAAAAATAGTTTGGGTTAGCGGTCCTGCAGTTAAAGCAGATGGAATGTCTGATGCAAAAATGTATGAAACGGTTTCAGTAGGAAACCTGAATCTTATTGGTGAAGTAATTCGTCTAACAGGCGATGTTGCATTTATCCAAGTTTATGAATCAACAAGCGGATTGAAACCAGGTGAACCAGTCATTGGTACAGGTAATCCATTGAGTGTTTTACTTGGTCCTGGAATCATCGGACAAATTTATGATGGAATACAAAGACCGCTAAACGAGCTTTCCAAGAAATCTGGAGCTTTCATCGGCAGAGGTGTTACAACAACTCCTGTAGACATGACAAAAAAATACAAGTTTTCACCAACTGTCAAAGTAGGCGATAAAATACAAGGAGGAGATGTGCTTGGTATAGTTGACGAAACTCAATTAATCAAACACAGCATTCTCGTTCCACCTGATCATCCTGATAGCAAACTTGTCAGCATTGTTAGTGAGGGTGAATATGACCTTGAGACAGAGATAGCTGTTACAGAAAGTGATGGAAAAAAAATACCACTTAAGATGTATCATAGATGGCCAGTAAGAAAGCCACGACCATACAAGCAGAGATTCGATCCTACAGTTCCACTAATTACAGGACAACGTGTTATTGATACATTCTTTCCAATAGCAAAGGGAGGAACAGGTTCTATTCCAGGTGCATTTGGCACTGGAAAAACTGTAACACTACACCAAATTGCAAAATGGGCGGATTCTCAGGTTGTAGTTTACATTGGATGTGGCGAAAGAGGAAATGAAATGACTGAAGTTCTTGTAGAATTTCCACATCTAAAAGATCCAAATACTGGAAGACCTTTGATGGAAAGAACTGTTCTTGTTGCAAATACAAGTAACATGCCAGTAGCTGCAAGAGAAGCAAGCATCTACACCGGAGTTACAATTGCTGAATATTATAGGGACATGGGAAAACACGTCGTACTTGTTGCAGATTCGACAAGTAGATGGGCAGAAGCGTTACGAGAAATGAGTGGAAGACTAGAAGAAATGCCAGCAGAAGAAGGTTATCCGTCATATCTTGCATCAAGATTGGCTGAATTTTATGAAAGAGCAGGACGTGTAAGTGCTCTTGGCAGTCCGGAAAGAGAAGGATCCGTGACTCTTGTTGGCGCTGTATCACCATCTGGTGGTGACTTTACAGAACCTGTAACGACTCATACAATTAGATTTATCAAGACTTTCTGGGCATTAGATGCAAGACTTGCATATTCCAGACATTATCCCTCAATCAATTGGATGAATAGCTATTCTGGTTATCTTTCTGATATTGCAAAGTGGTGGAGCGCAAATGTTAGTGATGAATGGTTACATCTTAGAAATGAAGCATATTCAGTATTACAAAGAGAAGACACTCTCAAAGAAATTGTAAGATTGCTAGGACCTGAAGCACTACCAGATGAAGAAAAACTCATCTTAGAGGTAGCTAGAATGATAAAGATAGGAATCTTACAACAAAACTCATTTGATAACGTAGATACCTATTGCAGTCCTAAAAAACAACTCAAGCTTTTAAAACTCATGGTTAATTTCTACAAGGGTGGTCAACGTGCACTAAAGGAAGGTGCAACTCTTCCAGACATTCGTGCAATGTCTGTAATTAGTAATATATTGAAAGCAAGAATGGAGGTTCCTGACGATCAAATTGCAAAGCTTGATCAACTCGATTCATTGATGAATGAACAATTCAAAAATATTATGGGAGTGAAAGTCACAACTTGACACTAGAGGGCGGGATAGAATATAGCAAAATTGCAGAAATTAAGGGACCACTTGTTATTGTTGATGGAGTGGACAAGGCTTCATTTGATGAGCTTGTAGAAATTCAGACAACAAGTGGAGAAAAAAGACTAGGAAAAGTTATGGAAGTTGGATTTGGAAAAGCTGTAGTTCAGGTTTTTGAGGGAACAACAGGGCTTTCAATTTCTGGAACAAAGGCAAAATTCATTGGAAGAACAATGACGATGCCAGTTTCTGCCGAAGTTCTTGGTCGAGTATTTGATGGACTTGGAAGGCCAAATGATGGACTTCCTGATCCAATAGCTTCTAAATTTTTAGATATCAACGGTGAACCAATGAATCCAGAGCAAAGAGATTATCCAAAAGACTTTATTCAAACTGGTGTTTCAGTCATAGACGGAATGTTGACACTCGTTAGAGGTCAAAAGCTTCCAATATTTTCTGGTTCTGGAATGTCACATAACATCTTGGCTGCTCAAATTGCAAGGCAAGCAACAGTAATTGGAAGTGGTGAAGAATTTGCTGTGGTCTTTGCAGCAATTGGAGTGCAATACAGCGAGGCACAGTACTTTAAGCGAAGTCTTGAAGAATCTGGTGCACTTAAAAGAAGTGTACTCTTTCTTAATCTGGCTGATGACCCCGCTATTGAAAGAATCATTACCCCTCGTGTGGCACTCACAGTAGCTGAATATCTTGCATATGACCTTGGCATGCATGTTCTTGTTATACTCACAGACATGACAAACTATGCAGAAGCTTTACGTGAAATTAGTGCAGCAAGAGAAGAAGTACCTGGAAGAAAAGGCTATCCGGGATATCTCTATACAGACCTTTCAACAATTTACGAAAGAGCCGGAAGACTGCGTGATAAAAAGGGAAGCGTGACACAAATGCCAATACTTAGTATGCCAGCTGATGATATTACCCATCCAATTCCTGATCTGACTGGATATATCACAGAAGGACAGATCGTTTTAGGTAGGGACTTGTTTAGAAAAGGCATCTATCCACCAGTTAATGTTTTGATGAGTCTTAGTAGAATCATGAAGGATGGTGTTGGTGAAGGAAGAACACGTGCAGATCATATGGAAATTGCTAACCAAATGTATGATGCTTATTCAAGAGCACAAGAAGTAAGGGCGCTTTCTGAAATTGTAGGAAAAGCAGGGCTTACTGGTATTGACATAAAATACATGGACGTCGGAGACGCATTTGAACAAAACGTTTTGTCGCAAGGTGTAGACGAAAACAGAGTTCTTGAAGAAACACTTGGATTAGAATGGAAGACAGGTTCTATCCTACCAAAAGGCGAGCTTACCAAAGTCAAAGACAAGTTTATCGATCAATACTACAAGGCGAGCTAAATGTCCTTTGGACAAAATGTTACTGCAACAAAAATAGAGCTTCTCAAGTATAAAAGATCAAGTCAAGTAGCAAAGATGGTACAAAAAATTCTTGATGACAAACGTGAGGTTTTACTAAAAAGAATAGATGAAATGATTAATGAAGCAACAAAAGCTCGAGGAGACATTTGGAATCCACTTCAAGACATATACAGATCAGTTAACGATGCATATCTTTCATTAGGTACAAACACCGTAGACTCGGTTGCACAATCTACACCTGCAGTAATGCAAGTAGATGTAACAGTCAAGCGCGTAGTAGATGTATCAATTCCTGCTCTTACAGTAAAAGAAACTGACACAAAGTCCATGCCTTATGGATTTGCTGATACAAATGCATCAATTGACAGAGCAGCAAAACAAATCAAGACAATGCTTTCACAAATATGCAAGGCAGCTGAATATGAAAACTCTATATTCAGTCTTGCAAAAGCATTAGAAAAAACTCAAAAACTACTTAACGCACTTGAAAATGTCATTATTCCACAGTACCAACTACGAGTAAAATTCATACTTTCTACACTTGAAGAAAGGGAACGAGAAGAATTCGCAAGATTAAAAAAAGTCAAAGCTGTCATTGAGAAGAGAAAAGCATAATGGCAAAAGAAGATATCAAAAAATTACTAGAAAGTGCAAAGGAAAGATTGGAAAAGGAAGAAGAATCTTTTATCAAAACTATACAAGACGATCTGAAATCCTTCAAGAAAAAAACACTTGATAAAATTTGATAAATTTTATATCATGATTTAAATATAGCATGAGAAGGAGCCAATATTGAGAATGAAATCTGCAGTTTACATGCTTCTTGCTGTACTGATAATATCAATTTCTGGATTAACCGGTCTTGCATTTGCTCAAGAACCCGCAGTTAGTGCTGCCGGGGATAGTTCTACTAAGTTAATTGGTGCAGGTCTTGCATTTGGTCTTGCGGCACTTGGTGCAGGTGTAGGTCTTGGCTACGTAGGTTCTGCAGGTCTTGCCGTAATCAGTGAAAATCCAGCTCTGCAATCCAAAGTATTCATCTTTGTAGGTATGGTTGAATCAATTGCAATTTATGGTATCGTCATGATGTTCATCATCCTTGGACAATAATCTAGTAATACTTTAACTCGTTAACATCTAAAATTCTTGTGCAATATCTACATCGAAGGACAAGTCCAGTTTTGTCCACAACATCCATTATTGATTCGATGTCTTCGCCACTATTTGTTATACAATCAGGATTAGAACACCTGAAAATTCTTTCAATCTCATTTGGTAAAGTAACACGTCTTTTTTCCACTAACTTGTAATCTTTGATTATGTTAACAGTAGCTTTTGGTGCAATCAATGCCAGCTTGTTTGTATCATCATCTTTTAGAAATCTATTTTCTACCTTTATGATGTCTTTTTTTGAAACCTTTGCACTTGGAACATTTAACGCTATTGTAATTACGTTTCCATCTTTTCCGTCTATTTCAAGTGCATTTAGAACTTTGAGACCTTTGCCAGCTTCAATATGATCAATAACTGTCCCATTTTTTATCCGTCTAACAATAAGATCAGACTCTGACATTGGAATACTTTGTATAGTACTCATATATATTATTGAATTGGAATGAGCAATTCTTTTTTCCAAAAAGACATTGTCTCAATACGTGATTTTGACAAACAAAAATTTGACACCATTTTTGATGCCACTGATAAAATAATTAACATGAATCCAAACGAGAGACGTGAGCTTGGACGTGGGAGAACATTAGGATATCTTTTCTTTGAACCAAGTACTAGAACAAGACTTAGCTTTGAAGCCGCAATGGCATCACTGGGCGGTACATCCATAGGAATTGCTGATGCTTCTTCCTCTTCTGCAAAAAAAGGTGAGAGTCTTGCTGATACTGTGAAGATAATGTCACTTTATTCCGATATCCTTGTCTTAAGACACCCACTTGATGGTTCGAGTAGATTTGCAGCGGAGGTCTCTACAAAACCAATGATAAATGCGGGCAGTGGAACAGAAGAACATCCGACACAAGCAATTCTAGATCTTTATACAATGAGAAAAGAAAAAAAGAAAATTGATGGCTTGAAAATAGCAATAGTTGGTGATTTGAAGTATGGCAGAACTGTTTATTCTCTATTATATGCACTTGGCAACTACAAAGTAGACGTACATCTTATTTCGCCACAAGCATTAAAGATTAGGACTGATTCCACATACGAAATCAAAAAACGACTATCATTCACAGAATCAGTTAATCTGGAAGAAAATCTAGACGAGTTCGATGTTATATACGTAACAAGAATACAAAAAGAAAGATTTGCGGATGTAGAAGAGTATAACAAAGTAAAAGGAAGTTACAAAATTGGTCCTGAAATAATAAAAAAAATGAAAGAAGATGCCATCATAATGCATCCGTTACCACGTGTTGATGAGATTTCGCCGGAAGTAGATTCAACAAAACATGCAAAATACTTTAAACAAGCAGAATATGGTAAGGATACACGTGCAGCGCTTCTTGCTCTAATATTGAATGAGAAGGGTTTCTAATTATTTCACTTGAAGAGAATTTTTGGATAACTTTTCAATATTATAATTAAACTCATTGTAAATACAAAGATCATAATCGTAATCGGTCCAAATTCAGGAACTACAACTAGAGCAAATTGTGTTGAAGCTGTTGTACCAGCAATTTTTTCAAATCTGATAATGATAGGACCTGTTTGTTCTTCGTCAAAAGTAAAATCTTCAAATCCCCCACCTATTACTGCATTTCCAGAAGTTCTGTGAATTTCTTTTCCAGCTTCAAGTACGACAAAATCATACGTTGAGTGTTGCTTTGTTTCAAGTGTTGCAGAATCTCTTACAGTAAAGATAAATTTTGTTTTCTGACCAGGTTGGATTACTGGAGGATCCCATGAAAGATCTACTTGAAATTGTTGATTATCAGTTAAAGCAGTAAGCGGAAATGTAATTTCATCACTTGCAATTAGTTTAAACTTCATATAATTTGGTAAATCGCCAGATTTTTTTTGTTGATCTCTAAGAACTTTGATGTGATCTTGTACTAGTAAGAAATGTACTATTCTGTCATCTTCCACAGAATAATCATCTACTGTAATTGAGGATTTGAATAAATCGATGCCGTTTACCTGTCCCTTGTAACTTGTGGCTAGAAGTTCTGCAAAATGCTTTGGAAATGATAATTCTTCATGTACATATGGAAGTTGACTAATGTTTTGTTCGCTCCAATCAAATGGCATTTCAAATGTTATGGTCTTTTCATTAGGATTGTACTCAAAATTTGTTATTGTGTCATAATATGATCTTACTCTAAATTTCACATCCTGACCATCTTTGGTTTTTTGATCATGATAAGTAGTATGACCAATACTGATGTATGCATCATATTTTATTGGTTCATCAAGCAAGTTATCCGGTTCATCTACAGTACGTATTGCTATTTCTAAATGGTACAAACCACCAGAACTAAAGACGGGTCCTCTCAATTCTATTGGTTTTGTTTCTGTTGCCATCCAACCTCCAAGCAATGGTTCTTTCTCACCAGAGATTTCAATTTCTCCTTCATTAGTTGGATATACTTTTATTGTCAAATCTCCGTCTTGAGCAAAGAAAAAATTTCTAAAAATCATCTCATCTTTATAATTTAATCCTATCAAAAAATTTACATTTTTTATATTCTCGCCCGTTTTAGGATCAAATGCGCGTACTTTGATCTGTTTATCAATTCCTCCATTATCATAAAAAGGTGGGAGCATCTCTGCAGTAATTGTAATGTCACGCCCCTGATAGTTCACAGGAGGGGGAGTATCGATACTTAGACCGTGTCCAAATGCTTGAGTTATAGATGGTATTACAATTAATAAAACAAAAAAACCAGCAAAGATCTTACAATTCAACAAGATTTTTCATTTTGTTGGGAATATAAGTTTCTGCTATATTATTAACGTGGATAGTCTAGGTTATGACCAGTTTAACGTGATCCATTTTTCTATTTGTTTTAAAATCTTTTGTCATCACATCTACCTTATCAGCTTCACCATGTAGCAAAAATAATTCCATGCATTTGTTCCCTTCTATCTTGCTATGCAAATGTGTGTCAATTAATTCTTCATGATTGTGCTTTATTCCTGTAACTATTTGCTCTGAATCTTCATCATGAATAATCATTAGTATGGCATGGATTAGACCAGAAAGATTGCTTCGTTGTTTTTCTTCTGCAATCAAATTTCTAATTCCAGCTCGTATTATTTCAGATCGGCCTGAAAATCCCATAGATTTTTGTAGCTTGTCAATTTCAGAAAGAATTTCATCATTTAATGATACTGAAACAATTGGCATGCCTAGAATATTATTAAGTATTTTATAAGTTTAGCAGTAATTATTATTAATATTTCTTAGATTTATTAATAACATTAAAGAACGCCTTGATATGAATCGTGATAGACAAGCAGCGATACTAGCCATATCGATAGTAATTCCACTTGCTACATTAGGACTATGGGCTTCAGAACAAAATCATGTGACAGGTTTTGCAGAACAACGTCAGCTAAAAGTCCTTGCATCATTTTATCCACTTTATGAATTTACAAAAATAATCGGTGGTGAAAAAATTGATGTATCTGCAATTGTTCCTTCAGGTATAGAACCACATGATTGGGAACCAACAATTCAAGATCTCCAAAAAATGCAAAATGCAGATATGATAGTGATAAATGGTGTTGGTCTTGAACCATGGATTACAAAACTATTTTCAGTTAATCCTGATATTTTGGTTGTCGATGCAAGTAATGGAATACCATTATTAGAAAAAGATAAACACATGTTTAATAACAAAAGTCAAAATGATCCACATATCTGGCTTGATCCAGTTTTAGCCAAAAAACAAATACAAAACATAGTAGATGGGTTGATCATAATTGATCCTCAAAACAGTGATTATTATCAAGAAAATGCTAACGCTTACAAAACTAAATTGAATTTACTTGATAACAAAATAAGAAATGAACTTTCTATTTGTGTAAAAAAGGACTTTCTTGCATTTCATGATGCATTTTCTTATTTTGCAAACGAATATGGTCTTAATCAAAATACAATAATTGGAGTTAATCCAAGTGAGGAACCAACAGCAGTAACACTACAACAAATTGTTCAAAAGGCACAAAATCTTGACTTGCATATTATTTTTACTGAAGAAGCAGTAAACCCAAGAATATCTGAAGTCATTGCTGACGAAATAGGAGCTAAAGTACTGACTCTAAGTCCTATAGAGATCTATGAAAATAATTCCGATTATATAAAAAGAATGGAACAAAACCTATCTAATCTCAAGGAGGAACTATGCTCATGAATGTGGTAGAGATTGAAAATCTTACAGTTGACTATCAGGGTATTTTAGCACTGGATAAGGTAAATTTTTCAGTAGAATCTAAAGATTTTTTGGGAATAATAGGTCCCAATGGTGCAGGTAAAACTACCCTTTTCAGCTGCATGCTTGGTCTTTTAGATAACTACAAAGGTGAAATCAGATTTTTTGGAACTAGCATAAAAAAATCCAAAAAATACCTGGGTCAAATAGGCTATGTGCCACAAAAGCCTGTATTTGAAAAGAACTTCCCAGCTACAATATCTGAAGTTGTGGGAATGGGTTTGACAAAAAATTCAAAAAAAGACAGGATAGATGAAGTTTTACAAAAAGTTTGGTTACATGAACTAAGTCACAGACGAATTGGTGATCTATCCGGAGGACAGCAACAACGAGTCTTTATTGCAAAAGCTCTTGTAAATGATCCAAAAATCTTAATCCTTGACGAACCTGTTACCGGAATTGACTCACAAAGTAAAGAATTGTTTTATCAAATTCTACATGATCTAAATCAGAAAGAAAATATAACAATAATTTGGTCGTCACATGATCTAGATGCAGTAGCCAAACTTGCATCTAAAGTAGCTTGTCTTAATCGAACTCTATTCTTTCACGGTATATCAGAAGAGTTTTTCCATAATGAAGATTTACTAAAAATGTATTCAGAATCATCAATGCAGATGCATATGCATCACCACGAGGATTAGAATGGTATTTGAAATTCTTTCATATGGATTCATGCAAAGAGCACTCATTTCAGGCATAGCTATTGCCCTTATGTGTTCAGTCGTAGGACTCTTTCTAGTTCTTAGAAGATATTCACTTTTTGGTGACGCGCTTGCACATGCAGCTTTTGGCGGAGTAGCTGCAGGGTTATTTCTTGGAATTTACCCAATATGGGTTGCTTTTGGAGTTTCTGTATCAAGTGCACTTGGATTAACTAAGATTAGACAAAAATTCCAAATTTCAGGAGATGCAACTGTAGCAATTTTGCTTTCGTCAGGTCTTGCTATGGGCGTTGTTCTTATCAGTCTGGCAGGTGGATTTACTGTAGACATATTCAGCTTTCTTTTTGGAAGTATTTTGCTTGTTAGTTTAGAAAACGTAATTTTAATTCTAGGTCTAGCGGGAACCATCTTGATTATAATTTTATTATTGTATAGACAACTAGTTTACACTACCTTTAATGAAGAACAAGCAAAGGTAAGTGGTATTCCAGTTGAAAAATTGAATTATCTACTTGTTGCAATAGCTGGAATAACAGTAGTAAGCTCTATGCAACTTGTAGGCATCTTGCTCATATCATCATTAATTGTTATACCAAATGTAACTGCAATGCTGTTTTCCCGTGGCTTCAAACAAACTGCAATACTTTCTATGACTTTTGCAGTTTCTTCAGTAGTAATTGGAATACTTTCTTCTTATACATTTAACATAGTACCTGGTGGAATGATTGTATTAACTTCAATTGCATTTTTTTCTGTCTCACTTGGGATCAAATCAGCTGGTCTGCTAAAAAATAAAACAATAATTCCAAATATTAAACAAGTATGACCCAAACTTAATTATTCTTTTTATTCTATTAAATCATCAATTCTTCTTTTATCCTTGATGCTATTTACAAAGAACAATGATGTTGCAATAATACCTGATGCTATAAGTGGTGATACAAGCTCTGCATATTTTATTTCAAATGCATTGCTTTGTGAAACAGCTACCTGTCTTGGAATTTCTGTTATAGAAACCATTCCAAGCTTTTGACCACGTTGTTCTGCAAACCAAATGTTTCCACTATCATCAGAGGTAATAAATTGCGTAAACGATTGTTCAGTTGGGATTGGCACTTCTTTAAAATTCCTATTATAAGGATCATAAACACCTAATTTGTTAACAGTATGTTGTCCAATCCAGATATTGCCAAACTTATCAGATGTCATACCAAATGGTAATGATTCCTTATCAAAGAGAGGAATTCTTTCAAATGTTTCTAAAAGGGTATCAAACCTTGTAACGGCAAGCCCTGTATGCTCGGAAATCCAGAGATTCCCATTCTCATCAAAGAAGAGCGCTGTAGGTTCTTTTAGAGAATCCTGTGGTCTGAATTCTTTAGATTCTCCTGTGTCTGGATTAACGACTCCTATTTTTCCTGCCTGTGATTCAGTAAACCAAATGTTACCTGACTTATCTAAAATTAGAGCAGTCGTTCCAGACTGTGGAGCAGATGAGACCTTAAACTCTTCAAATTTCTTTTCAACTTGATTATACTTGAGCAAAATATTTCTGTCTGCTAATGCAACCCAAATGTTATTTTTGAGATCAGTTTCTATGAATATAGGTATGGATTTTATTGGCAGATCAATGTTTTCAAATTCTTCAGTTGATGAATCAAAGAATCCAATTCTTGAGTTTGGAGTATCAGTATACCATACTTTTCCATTATTGTCTATATCCAACGTTACAGAAATTTGTCCATCAAATTCGTATGGTTTGAATTGTTTATCATCAATAGTAAATTTCCATATTCGTGGTTTAGCAGTATCACTTATCCATATTGTGTTCTTGCCATCAAATACAGGATATAGTGGTGCAACATTTGCATCTGGAAAATTATATTCAACTATATTTGTCTGTAATTCAGAAAGATGAGGTTTTATTACAACATCAAAAGACACTGCTTCATTTGCATTTTGCTTTCGTAATGATACAATTTCAACATGCCATGTTCCAGGAAAACCAAATGTTGCATTACCTACGTACTTTGTTATGGGAGAATTCGCATCTGCAGATTTGACTGGCAATAATTTGAGATCAATTGGAGAGATATCTTTCTGAGGATTTGAAACCTTCAATATTACCTCAAATATATCATCAATAGGTTTTTCATCAAGAGATGTAATGGATGTTGTAACTGTATTTGTACCAGTTGAAAGAGGATTTATAGAGGTATCAAACTTTGCCGCACTTGAAAATTGTAATGTCTGATACCCAAATGAGACATTCTCTGCCTGTGCTTCTTGCATCTCACCTGCAGGAAGGGAGCTGTTTGCTAACAACGCAACAACTCCAAGAAGCACTATTCCAACTACTGATTCTATTTTTAATGATCTCCTGAATTTGTTATAGACAAAAATTCTATTAGATTCTAGATTTTTTTCTGCTGGCTTTTGTATTCTGAATTGATTATAACCACCTATAGCAACCATTATGCTACCAAGTGCAATTTTTGCAAGAATTAACTTACCATATGTAGAATCATAAAGTAATCCTACATTACTTTCCAAAAACCAAAGTAATGTGGGACCTGTAATAATTAAAATTCCTACAGCAATAATCACCACACTAGAAATCTTTGGTATGATCAAAAGAGAAAATTGTTCTTTTTTGTCAGATTCTAGCTTAGAAAATGAAGGGATCATTACAAATGCAGCATAAATTACGCCACCAATCCATACTGAAGCAAGAAGATTGTGCACATAATCCAATATTATCGCAGGTTCATGCATACTTGCAGTTCCATGACCCAACATTGTTGTTGTTGAGATTAATCCAAGTGAGAATCCAAGAATTAGAAGTTGTTGAATTTTTCCAACAACTACTTTTCTTTCTGTCCAGAACCATATTGCCAATAAAATTATTGTAAATATCATTCTTACAAGCCAAGTTGTACCAAATCCTGTTTGTATTACTTCAAATGCTGTGGTTTGCAGAGCTATGGTTTGAACTGCTAACATCATAATATTTGATGCTAGAACCAAAAGCAAGCCAATGCCAGTTATTTTTAAAAATAAATGAGAATGGGTTTTCTGTAATACTTCAAAGTTTTCTCTCATGGATTTCTTTGTTTTAAGTGATCTCCAAATCAATAATGAAGAAAGAACAGCGCCTAACACAACTACTTGTCCAACCAAACCTGGAAACCTTGCTGCAGCTTCTGGAAGATATATTGACGGTTGTTCTGTTTTTTCTTTCAAAAGTGACGGATCTATTTTTGCATTACCTACAGAAAAGACAAAGGCATCATCCACTACATGTCCATCTACTCTGGAAAGTACTTTACTAGTTACTGTATATACCCCATCATTCAACGGTTTTGTAGTAACAATTAGTGAATTTTCACCTTCAAAGTATTTTGTATCTTTATTGTCTACTTGGTTTCCAGTATTATCAAGAACTTTGATTGTACTAAATTCAACTTCTATTGTTTCAGAATAATGAATTATTACTTGTGTTATTCCTACGGAAATGTTTGAAGATTGTGCAGGTTCTGTGGTTACTATAAATGGATGAGCATATGCTGAACCAATACTAATACTAGAAATAATAATTATAGAAATAACGAATAGAAGTTTTCTCACAGTTACAAGATCTTGTTATGATAATTTAAACAATTGATTACTTTTATGTATGTACTAGAATTGAGCAAAGATAATAACACGTAATAGTTAGACGTTATTCATGAACAAGATTTCTTCGTTCGTACTTATTTTGTCGCTACTATTTGTTAGTGGATTCTCTTCAGCTTTTGCACACAAAACCATAACAGTGGAAAATCTTGAAATTGAAGTGGGTTGGCAGGACGAACCACCACTTGTTGGTTTTATGAATGCGATTACTTTTGAAATAAATGAAAATACATCTGATGGACAAAGTGGAGTAAAAAATGCATTCAAAAGTTTAGTAGCAACTATAAAATCTGGCGGATTGGAAAAAACACTTGATATAGATTCTGATCCGCAAGCAGGACATTATCACTCTAAAATAATTCCAACTAGAACAGGTAGTCTTGTTGTAGAGTTAAAAGGTGATATTGACGGAATTCCAATAGATTCTGAAATTTTTGTTGAAGATGTGGAAGACAAATCGTTACTTGCATTTCCTGATACCGCAGGTTCATCGGACCAAGACATTACAGCATTAAAGAACGCTATGTCTGGATTACAAACAGAGATTTCATCCCTAAAATCTAAGATTGGTGGAAAGGACATAACATCTAGTAACTTTAGTGTAGAAACAGCTTATAATTTTGGAATATTTGGACTTTCTCTTGGTGCAGCTGGTGTAATCTTAGCGATAGTTGCCATGATAAAAAGAAAATAATGATTTAGAGTTTTGGAATAACTCTACTTTTGGCAGTCACTGCAATGATACTTACTATGCTTATTGCAAGTACTAGGGCTGCAATAGTACCAAACTCTGGAACTACTTGTAAGGAAACTACATCTCCTATAGGACCTGTCCAATTTACTTCATCATCAGGAAGTCCGATGCCAAGTATTGTTACTTGTACATCCACTGGACTGTCAGATGCTAAAGCATCAGTAACGTGCATTCCTTCACCAGCATGTTCATGCATGCCAGATTCAGAAAGCACATCTAATCCATCTTGCATTGCAGCTATATCATAGTTGACGTGCTCTATTGCATCTCCATCTGCATTTGTGAAGGTTACATGTATTGACATTTCTTCACCTGCTTCTGGAATGCTGGATTCAATTTCTACGTTTATTGATCCGTCAGATGACATTGCATTTGCATAAGTCTCTTCCTCCTCTTCCATAGGAGTTTCTTCATCCTCCATCATTTCAGCTTGAACAGTTACAACTCCCGTCATCCAAGGATGAACCATACAGAAGTATGGATATGTTCCAGCCTCTTCAAATGTGTGGGAAAATGTTTTTCCTGGACCGAACAAACTACTGTCAAATTCAGTACCGACATTGTCAGGATCATTTGTCAGATCTCCACTTGTAGCGGTATGTGCCGCGGTGTCTGTGTTTTTCCATGTGACTTCTCCACCTACATCAATTATTGCTTCAGCTGGATCAAAACAAGAGTTTGTTTCTTCACAACCTGGTGTTGATGAACCTGCTGCTATACTTACCTCAACTTTCGCATGATCAGCAAAAGCACTTGGTGTAATTGCAACAATTGCAGCTACAAGGGTCAAAACAACAAAGAATGAACCTATTGATTTTGACTTCATGTTGTGAGTATTTAAGCGAGTCTTATAAAAAGGTGATCCTTATTTTCTCTATAATTTTCCAAATTGTCCAAGACGAGAACATGGCACCAGCTCCTATAAAAGACAGAACTAATGCTGATGTTGAAACCATCATGAATTGTACATTTCCAATTGCAACTGAAATTAGTGTCAACACCAATGAAGTAAAAATTATTGTTACTGCAATTTTAATTCGGGATCTGGATGCCTCTCTAAGGGATTTGGTTGCAAGACCTGCTGGCCAAAGATAGGTAGCACCAATGAGAGATGATATAATAATACCTGATGTTAACACAGCGGTTTCACCATGTCCAACACTAGAAAGTTTTGCAATTTGCAAGATTCCAAGAAGAGGGGTTACTCCAGCTCTTATGAATTCTTGTAAAATGGGATTATTTCTTTCTACATCCGCTACTGTGGGACTAAAAGTATAGTATACAGCATTAAATGCATTAATGAAACTTGAACCAGCAGATGTTGACATTATCGTATTGTCTCTATATTCTCTTAGAAACTGAACTTGTGGAGCAAGCTCAGAACCAAATGCTGCTGTAGCAATTAGACATCCATTTTTTGGTTGTGTCTTTCCAATAGTAATTACAAATGAAGCTGTTTCTGTGGGAATTGGTTGAAATAATATTCCTTGTACATCAACAGAAACTTTGTACTCTCCAGCTTCCTGAAATTCATATGGAATTGTAACAGAACCAATCGCAGTATGAGTTAATGGAATTCCAAATACCTGTGTATCATCTTTTGCAACAGTTATGGAGTAATCTATATGTTCTTGAACTGTTTTTGTATTTTTGTTTATGAAGTCTATTTTTAATTTAGTTTGTTCTTCTGGTAGCGGATCTGCTGGAACTGTGGACAATCCTACTTGCAAAGTGCCTTTGTCTGTTGACACAACTTGTTGTTCAGATTGTTCCTGAGCATATGCAGGAAATATTACCAAAGTCAACAAAATTAATATTAAAAGAATTTTCAATACTGTATCCTCTCTTTACTACAAATAAGAATTTTGCCAGTTTTATTCTTTAATATATATGGAAAATAAAATTTTGAATTATGAGCTTGCTTGTGGCTTTACAACATATAATGATATAGCATGATCATCTATGAGGGCGCCTACGCCTACAGATACAGATTTTATTCTAAGTACAACTTTAGTCAAATCTTCATCTGGGATACTATACTTCTCAGCTAAAATGTTCTTTATTCTGGTTTCTGTATTAGATATCTCATTTAGTTGTGATGGTATGGACACATCAAGTGGTTTGCGTAACATTTCCTTTGGAATCAAGCCAGTTCCATCTTGAATTATATAAAATGATATTTTGTCTACAACAACTTCATGTGGTAAAGTAGGTAGAGCATTTGCCGTATAGAATACCTGAACATCAAGAAGATTTATCTCATCTTCTGAAAAATTTGTTAATACTTTAGTACTTTCAGATCCCAAAATAGAATCTAACTGTATTCGTATTATAGTAAAACCTTCTACTATCTTTTCATTATTATTTCCAAGCCCAAGCAATTCTCTTATTTGTTTACATACTATGCCAGTAGATGTTTCTACATCCAGATTTTTTATAACTGCATTTGAGCTTGTCCCATCATTTACAACAACATTCCATAATATCGTGATCGGAAAGTTCTGTTTGTTTAAAATACTGACATCTGTATTATAATGACCTGGTCTGAGTGGTCCTTCACTTCCAAAGACTGAACCACATACAAATTTTGCTGCATATGTGATGTTTCGTATAGGACCAGTTTTTATTGAATTGATTCCAGTAGGTATGTTAGTAAATGTGGTAACTGCTGATGATCCTTGTACCTCTACTATCTTTGAGAGTTTGTCAACATCGTACCCAGAAGATGTTTTGATTTGAGTAATTGTATAATTTCCATTTTTTACACCTAATATTATCATAATTCCATCTTTATCTTTTTCAGAATCTAATGCAGAATTGTCCTTGATTGTCAAAGTTCCAGTCAATTTGAATGGATCTGGAGTTATGGAATATTCTGTTCCTCCAAGTAAAATATTGTCTCTTGTAAGAGTGATTATAGCGATAGATGAATTTTGTGCAAATGCAAAATTTTCATTGTTTTGTGAGGTCAGGTTTAATGAAAAATAAGAAGCTAGTCCAACTATGAATATCCCTAAAACAAAAGAAATTTTTTTCCAATTCATTTTCTTATTTGTTTTTTACTCCTCAATCATTTATATCATTAGTAATAATGTGACTAAGAATTAAATAGAAATATCTGTCTCGTTTTATACACATGTTATTTATCTATAACAAGAGTATTCTGTCAGTAATCTTTGGATTCGTATTTCTATCTTTTGTAACTACTTTGGTACCTTTTGAAGCACATGGTGACGGTCTTTTCATGGAAAATCTACCGCCTGCAACTGTAGGAAATAGACAGGCAAGTCTTTTTGTTAAAATCAGTCCGCCAATACTTACTTCCGAAACTGTTCAGGACACTTTTTTACAACTTAGATTGTTTGACGCAAATAATAATCAGACAATTCCACATACTTCCTACTTTATTGCGGTTAAAAAAAACAATGAACTTCTAATGAGAGATCTATTCCACTCACATTCTGGATTAATTACAATAAAGATTCAACCAACAAACACACCAGGAAAGTGGCAAGTCTTTGGTGACCATGAACCATACCAAGGGGGATGGACTTCAACGAATGATCAAGTTAGTGTGAAGGCACCAATACTTCTAGAAGGAGGACTATATCACTTTGCAATAGAAATCTTTGGTATAGATAATGACAGAAATCTTTTCATTCCAGAAGAGGCACCAAAATTTGATTCATACCTTAGTGTTGGTGACATATACCACCAAAAAATAGCATATCAAACTAAATCTTATGATACAACAATAATCTCATACTATGATGAGGTTAACAACTTCAAATTTGATGAATCTAAAAAGCTTCTTTCATTTTCTATGCCATTTAACTGGGATATGTCTAGAATAGAAAATCAAAACATCTTTGTACACGAAGAGATTCAAATTCCAAAATCATTCAAAGAATTTACTGATACTTCCACATTTACTGCAAAAGTAAACGGCATTCCCCTTGTTGGAAGAATGCTTGCAGTAGATCCATACTCGAAAGAAGATGCACTAATCTTACATTATCTAATTAACAAAAACGATATTTTGGAAATGGCAAAAAAAGTTTCATCAGACAAAAAGACAATGGATTTCACTCTTTCTCCCGGGAATGCAGATGTTGTAACATCTACCGAGATACTGACTGATTTTGGAGGAATTAGAGCTCAACTTGGATGGTCTCCAACTAACCTAAAAACAAACTCAAAGACTGATCTCACTGTTACCTTTTTTGATGCATTCTCAGGACAGAAGGTAGCAGGCGATGTAAAATATGATCTTAAAATACTTGATAAAAATGGCAATGCAGCCTTTTCCAAAACAGATCTTAACGCAATAAACGCAGTAAATACTCAATCAGTTAACTTTGCAAACAATGGTGTTTACAATCTAGAAATAGACATAAAATCAATTACAATAAAAGGAAAGATTGACACAAGCAGACCTGGTATCGCAAGAGGATATGTTGTGATTCCTTCTACAATTACTTCTATCTCAGATGAAATAAAAATTCCTGATTGGGTCAGAAACAATGCAAAGTGGTGGTCAGAAGGTTCTATTGGTGACAAAGACTTTGCATCAGGAATTCAATATATGATCAAAGAAGGTATAATCAAGATACCGCCAACAGAAGATGGTTCATCTAATCAAAACGTCGAAATTCCTGATTGGGTCAGAAACAATGCAAAGTGGTGGTCAGAAGGTTCTATTGGTGACAAAGACTTTGCATCAGGAATTCAATATATGATCAAAATAGGAATAATTTCTGTGTAGTTAAAATCAATAAATATTATTATACAAACTAAGACGTGAATTTAATCATTAAATGATTCCAATACGTGATGAAAATCCAAAACCTGCAGGTTACAGACCAAAACTAACTTATGCATTAATAGCAATAAATGTGATAATATTTTTCTGGGAAGTTGTAACAACCGGACAATTCTTAGAGTTTACAAATCAACGAGCTGCAACGTTATTCCATCAATATGGGACAGTCCCAGCTGATATAACAAAAGGATTGATTGATAGAGATTACGGAGTTATAGCACCACTTTTCAGTTCGATGTTTCTTCATGCTGGAATATTGCACTTGGGTGGTAACATGTTATTCCTCTATATTTTTGGAGACAATATTGAGTATAGGTTTGGCAGAGGAAAGTATTTAGCTCTCTATCTTTTCTGGGGTCTAGTAGCTGGTTTTGCTCATATAATATCAGGACCATCAAGCCCAATTCCTGCTATTGGTGCATCAGGTGCAATTTCAGGCGTGCTTGGTGCATATCTTGCATTATATCCCAATGCAAAAATCATGACCGTTTTGTTCTTTGGATTCTTTATGAGAATGTTGCACATATCTGCAAAGTGGTATCTCCCATTCTGGTTCATATTTCAAAATGTACTACCTGCTTTGGTTGGTTCAAGTGGTTCGGGTGTTGCATTTTTAGCACATATTGGTGGTTTCTTGATAGGTCTTTTAAGTGGCTATATTTACAAAAAAACACATAGATCTGAATTTACATATGGAACCAGATATGGTTGGAAAGGCAGTCAATAGCATTAATTCACAAGTTATCTCAAAAGAATAAATTCATCAATAAATATTTCAAATTATGCCATTGATAACAGTCTCGATGTATCCTGGCCGTACAGAAAAACAAAAAGAAGATTTTGCAAAAGCTATTACAAAATCTGCTGTGGAACTTCTAAAAACAAAAGAAAATCATGTAATTGTAGTATTTGAGGAAAATCCAAAAGAAAATTGGTACATGGCAGGAAATCCTCTTTAAACTACCTTTTTATTTTAAATCAAATTACATGACTCATGACAAAAATTGCACTAGTACAATTCAAAGCTGATATTGACAAATCCAAAAACCTAAAAAAAATAACTGATTACATAACTAAAGCAGCAAAAAGAGGAGCAAAATTATGCGCATTTCCTGAATTTATGATGTGTTACACACCTTCTTCACAATCAGCAAAAAAACTAGCAAATTTAGCAGAAACAATTACTGGCGAATTCATTTCCACAGTTTCTAAAAGCGCAAAACAAAATTCAATTCAAGTAGTAGGAACCATTTATGAAAAAAGCCCAAAGGCAAATCGAGTTTATGATACTTCATTTCTTATCGATGAGAGAGGCAAAGTCGCATCAAGGTATCGTAAGATTCATCTCTATGATGCATTAGGAATGAAAGAATCTAAAAAATTGTATCCTGGCTCTCAAATTTCCAAACCTATCAAGACAACCCTTGGTACGATAGGAATGATGATCTGTTACGATCTAAGATTTCCTGAGATGTCAAGAACATTAGCATCCGAAGGATCAGAATTTCTAGTTGTTCCATCAGCTTGGGTACAAGGTGAGATGAAAGAAGAACATTGGATAATTATCAACAGAACACGTGCAATTGAAAATGGGTGTTATGTTGTTGCCCCTGATCAAGTTGGCAACATTTACTGCGGAAGAAGTTTAGTAGTTGATCCATATGGAAAAATACTATTAGATATGAAAAAGAAGGAAGGAATTGGAATCGTAGATGTTTCACTTGAGAGAATAAAGCAAGTTAGAGAAAAACTTCCACTTTTAAAAAATAGAAGAACTGACATATATACAAACTTTAAGCTTTAATTTGCCTGCTGTCACATTTTATATTACAACATTGTCTTGACCATTTTTGTTTTCTAGAATATCTAAAAAGAATTATTGGCCATGCACAAGTATTGCAAGAAATTTTTGTTGCGCAAATCATACCTTTTTGTATTAAAGGAGAGGATGCTCTACAACCATTATGATAATTTGAACATCCAATAAATCTTTTTTTTGTTTTTCTAGATCTAATCACTATTAATTTCCCGATATGGCACTCTGGGCATTCCACTAGTCCGTTGTTAGGAAAACTTGTTCCAAGTATAACATACTTCATTTTTTTCTCTGACCAAGAAAGATACCCATTTTTATCATAGTATTGTTTTATTTCATTTTTCATCTTCACAATTTTTCTTTTTGTAATTTTAACAGAATTTCTTGAAACTAAAGTCTCATTTTTCACAACAAAAGATTGCACTAGATTTACAGTCATGATGTTCTAATCATCTTCTTATAATTGAAGATTAATGAAGAATTTTTATATGGAGTATAGTCAGCGAGATTTGTGGAAAAAGTCTGTGTTATTGGTGCAGGAAGCACAAAATATGGAAAATTACAAGACAGCATTGCAGATATTGCTGTTCAGGCATCAGTAGAAGCTATTGAGAATGCTGGGATTGAACCAAAAGAAATCCAAGCAGGATACATATCAAACGTTTTTGGTATTGCGGATAAACAGGTTCACTTGGGGCCTGTTATAATGAGTAATCTTGGCATTCCCGAAGTACCATCATTGTCAATTGAATCTGCATGTGGAAGCGGTTCTGTTTCATTTAGAGAAGCTTATGCTAATGTGGCTGCAGGATTTTATGACGCAGTTTTAGCAACAGGTGTTGAAAAAGTAACTCATACTGGAACGGAATGGACTACAACTTACTTTTCATATTGTTCTGACTTTTTTTACGAAGGCGGGGCCGGTGCATCATTTCCGGGATTATTTGCATCGATGGCTCGAGCTTATTTGGCAGAATTCAAAGCAACTGAAGAAGATCTTGCAATGGTTGCAGTAAAAAATCATGACAATGGTTTTCTAAATCCAAAAGCACATTTAAGAAAAAAAATTACAATTGATGATGTAATGAAATCAGCAGTTGTTGCCAGTCCTCTCAAATTATATGATTGTTGTCCTTTTTCTGATGGTGCAAGTGCAGTGATCTTATGCAATGAAAAATTTGCAAAAGAACATACAAAAAACTACATTCAAGTTATTGGATCAGGTAGAGGTGGATCACCAGCTGCATTGCAAGGGCGTGAACACATTACAACAATACCAAGTACAAGACTTGCAGCTCAAGCTGCATACAAAATGGCAGGTGTTACACCAAAAGATATTGACTTTGCAGAAGTACATGATTGTTTTACAATTGCAGAATTAGTTGATACTGAAGATTTGGGATTTTTTGAAAAAGGAAAAGCAGTTGATGCAATACGACAAGGAATGACAAAACTAAACGGCGCGATACCGATCAATCCATCAGGAGGACTAAAATCAAAAGGACATCCAATTGGTGCAACTGGAATTGGTCAAGTGGTTGAAGTATTTGATCAACTTACAGGAAAAGCTGGAGAAAGAACAGTAAAAGATGCTAAAATTGGTCTAACACATAACTTTGGCGCAACAGGTGCAAGCTGTGCAGTACATATCTTCAAAAGTGTATAACTTGTCAGCAAAAGAAGAATTCATCAATAATGCTAAATCAGGCAAGATTCTTGCCCGTAAGTGCACAAAATGTGGTTATTTGCACCTTGCCACGACCTATTTCTGCCAAAATTGTGGTAATAAGGGATTTGAGAATGTCTCAATCGAAGGAAAAGGTACCGTTGTTACTTATACTATTATCACAGTTCCTCCAGCAGGATATGAAAAATACACTCCATATGCATGGGTTGTAATAAAACTAGATGGAGTGGATCTTCAAGTATCTGGTTTTATGAAAAATATTAACTCTCCAACTGATCTGCCACTTGGTACAAAAACTAAAATTGCTGGTTATGATGAACGTGGTATATTGATAGAAAAACTGTAAATCAAATTTATTAAACTGATTAAAAAAAACACAAAACAGTTCTTTTATAACATTAACAAAAAACGATCACAAATGTCAGTTGACGTTGTCTGTGGCAAATGTGGTACAAAGATCGCAAATATGCGAATGTTAAAATCTGTTAAGGAAGTCGTAAAACCATATAATAATAAATGTCCATCTTGTGGTCAAACTCTTTCCACATCAGAATTTTCTGTAGATGTACAGAAAAACTGAATAAAAAATGTAACTATACGATCTATTTCGTCACAAATCTTATTTACTGATGCTATCTAGACATGCCTATGGAACTAAGCGAGGATTTTGGGGATCAAAAACGTGGCGGAATTTTACAATCGGCATCAAAACGTGTGAGAATGATCTTTTCTGTCATGGCAAGTCCAAACAGGATCGATATACTACGTATTTTAAACTCAAAAGGACCACTAACTTATTCTGAACTTAAATCACTTGCTGGCTTCAAATCAAAAAAGGAAAGTGGGAAATTTGCATACCACCTTAGAAAACTGTTAAGGCAATCTCTCGTGGCTTTAAATAAATCTGAAAGACGATATACGATCACAAACCTTGGGAAACTAGTTCTAAGCCTTGCAAGGCAGATCGAGGAGCGTTCTATAATAGAAAGCGGAAAGATGTATGTACGAACATCGCACGAAGCAATAGAGGAATTTAACTCTCATAAGATAATACAATCCCTCGTACGAGAGGGCAGTCTTCCCTTAGAATTAGCACAAAAGATAACAGAAGAGGTAGAAAACCGCATTTACAAGTTCCAAACTACTTACCTTACATCTTCACTCATTCGTGAAATGGTTAATGCCGTTCTTTTGGAGCACGGTCATGAGGAATACAGGCATAAGCTTGCTAGGTTAGGTCTTCCCGCATACGATATTCATGAAATGATTACAAACGTTGATGGTATACATAATGGCGTAGAAGGGCTACTCTTTAAGACTGGTCAGACAGTTTTTGGAGAACATCTTATCCTTAACACATTGCCAAAGGATGTAGCAGATTCACATCTTTCAGGTGATATACACCTGACAAATACCGGAATTTGGTCACTCTTGCCAGATACAATATTTGTAAATATTAAAGAACTACTTGAAGATGGAATTGATCTCCGTGGGAAATTCCTTGGAGTAACAAGGATGCCTCCGATCAAGACACTTGATGATCTTACAGCATCACTTTCATTACTTACATCCTTACTTCTCAAAGAGGTATCACAAGAAGTAATTATCGATGGATTAGTAACAGTTTTGCAAAAATATTCAAAAAACCTTTCAGAAGTTGAAGAAAAAATTGCAAATGCGTTTGCAATAACATCAACCGCACCAAAATATAACAAAAACTCAGCACTGGCATCATTTAGAATTCAACTCGGGTCTGATTCCAAAGTCATAGGCGCAATACTTAGTGGCTACAAGAAATACATCAAATCAACACCGCTTCCACATGTTGGATTGATAATTGATTATGAAAAAGGCAAAGTCAGTGAGTTTTCTGATATACTTTCTGAGATCATAGCATTAGGAGGACGAGTAATCTTCTCCAAGGGCCATATGTCAAATCATGGAATATTACGTGGAGATACAAAAAACACTGGTACATCAATTAACTTACAAGCACTCTCCATAAACCTGCCTAGGCTTGCGTTTGAATCCAATAAGGATGAAACTTATTTTAGGGCACGTCTTGCAATTTTGATGAAACCTGCACTTGCAGCAATGTCACTTAGAAAGAAAGACATCTCAGATCTTACTAGGCGTGGACTAAATCCAATTCTTGCAAGCAACACCCAGTATATGCAAAAGGGATCAGTCACGCTTGTGGTTAATCTGATAGGCCTAAAGGAGGCCGTATTAGGCATACTTGGTTATGAAAACAATAAGGCTGGGCACGAAATAATGACCAAGGTACTTGAAACCGCCATTGAGGTTGCAGCCAAGAAAGGAAAAGAAATGGGCGATAACGTTACCATATCTATGACTGAAAGCGATGCTGCTACAAGATTCTCTACACTAGACGGCGAAAAATATGGTAAGATGTCTATTCACCAATTCGTTGAAGGTGATGCCTATAGTGCTGGTATGGTGATAAATGCTTTAGAAATAGAGGGTATGACTCTAAAGACTGACAAGATTGCAGAATGTAATCATGTATCAAAGATGTTAAATGGTGGATTATTGATCCAACTAAAAATATCTGATGACATGGATACAGCAGGAATCAAAAAAGCAATAGAAAAAGCAAGTGAACTTGTAGGATCTTTTAGGCCGATCAGAAAAGTGCCTATCTGCGGTAACTGTGGTCTAAAAGACGAAAAGATCACCGACAAATGTCCTACTTGCAAATCTCCGTACATATTGGCATAAACCTGCCGATAATCGTAGCTACCTATAGTTAATACCAGATCTTTTTAAAAAAATTGAAAAATGCGATTATTTTTTTCTGAAATTTATAATCAGATTTTTTATTTTTATTTTGAATCGATCTATTTCACCATTTCAATTTGCAATGGTGTCAACAAAATTGATGTAAAGATCAATTTTAGAAAAATATTTTTTGCCTCAATCTTTATTATACTCTATTTTCTTACTGTTGCGGGGAGAGGTTTGACGGACTTTGCACAAATAGAAAACTCGATTATCGAAGTTAAAAAAAGAGATGGCCGAGTATTAAATTTCCAAAAGGATAAAATCTCAAATGCGATATACAAAGCACTAATTGCTTGTGGCAGACCAGATCATAGTTTAGCCGATAAACTGGCTGAAGGAGTTATGATGAGACTTCTAAAACAAGGATTTTCAACATCTGCTCCGCCAAGCGTAGAAGATGTTCAGGATATGGTTGAATCTATCCTAATAGATGAAGGACTGGGTGAAATTGCCAAAGCCTACATCCTCTACAGACACGAACGAAGGAAGATTAGAGAGGAAAAGATGAAAGTTCTAAATGCAAAATTACTTGACGATGTATCAAAGAAATTTGACATTAATTGCCTGCGAGTCTTAGCATCACGATATCTATTCCGTAATAACAAAGGCGAAATAATCGAAAGCCCAGGAGAGATGTTTGAACGCGTTGCAGTCTTAGTTGGAATTGCAGATGTACTAAAAGATAATTCCATTTTTGAAGTTAACGGTGGAATAACCCAAAACATAGAGGATGCTAAGAAATACCTTGACAAACTTGATGACTTTAACTACAAATTCAAGATAGGCAAATACCACCTTAACAAGTGGCACTTTAGGGGATTAATCTCTCATTATATTGATCTGGCAAAGCAAGGTCACATGAAAGTAAGTATAAAAGAATTTCTCACCATGCTTGCAGCAAAACAATTTGAACACCATGCAGAAAGAATTGCAGAATACTATGACATGATGATATCTCAAGACTTTCTACCAAACTCTCCAACCATGATGAATGCTGGTGGAAGGCTAGGACAGCTGTCCGCATGCTTTGTACTTGCAATGCCTGATGATATGGAACAAATAATGAAATCATCTTCAGATGCTGCTTTAATTTTCAAGTCAGGTGGAGGAGTTGGAATCAATTACTCTGATCTTAGAGAAGAAGGCGATATGGTTGCATCTACATCTGGTGTTGCATCAGGACCAGTTTCTTTCATGAATATCATAAACACAGTAACCGAAGTTGTTAAGCAAGGAGGAAAACGCAGAGGTGCAAACATGGGAATAATTGAAGCATGGCATCCAGATATTGAAAAATTCATTACTGCAAAAACAAAGGCAGGAGTTTTAGAAAACTTCAATGTCAGTGTAGGAGTGTGGGAAGACTTTTGGAGCGCACTTGTAAATTCTAGCGATGGAAAATACATGCTTCGAAGTCCACGTGATAAGAGTCCAGTACGTGAAGTAAACGCTAATCAACTCCTTGATCTAATAGCACTGTCAGCTTGGAAGAGTGCTGAACCTGGCCTGATCTTCTTTGATCAAATTAATAAGTACAATGTATTTGCAAAAGCACGTGGTAGACCATTACGAGCAACTAATCCATGTGGAGAACAAAGTTTGTATCCATATGAATCATGTAATCTTGGCTCTATCAATCTTTCAAACTTTGTGAAAAGAAAAGCAGATGGACAATACGAATTTGATTGGCAAAGATATGAAGAAGTAATCAGAAAGACTACAAGATTCCTAGATAATGTAATAGATGTAAACAATTACCCAATACCTGAGATCGATCAGGCCTCAAAAGATTCGCGTAGAATAGGACTTGGGGTGATGGGTGTTGCTGATCTTCTATTCAAACTGCGAATTCCATACAATTCAAGAGAGGGTTATGAATTCCAAGAAAAACTAGCCGAGGCTCTGAGCTATTATTCAATGGAAGAAAGTGTAGCTTTAGCAAAGACACGGGGCGCATTCCCCCTTTGCGGAAAAACAGAATATCCTGAAGGAAAAATTCCAATTTCAGGTTATTATGAAAAACCAAAAAGTGCACACTATTATGATTGGGATGCACTTATTGAAAAAATCCAAAAACATGGAATAAGGAACGTGCTTACATCTACAGTAGCTCCTACAGGAACACTTTCTATGATATCTGATTGTTCTAATGGAATGGAACCCATGTTTGCACTTGTATTTGAAAAGCGTGTTACTGTTGGTAGGTTCTTCTATACTAACAAGATCTTTGAATCTGTTCTAAAAGAACATGGACTGTACAATGATCAAATCTTAGAAAAGATAGCAAACAATTATGGATCAGTAAAAGGAATTCCAGAAATTCCAGAATGGATACAGAACATATTTGTGACTGCGATGGACATACACTGGACTGATCACTTGATGGCACAAGCTGTATGGCAAAGATGGATTGGAAATGCAATAGCTAAAACAATCAATATGCCAAACGATGTAACTGCAGATGATGTCAAAGCATCATATTTGTTAGCACATGAGCTTGGACTAAAAGGAATCACCGTATTTAGAGACGGTTCAAGACATGAACAAGTTCTTCATATGACTGGTGACAATGTGCAAAAAACATTCCAGGTAGTGCCAAGTACATACCTGACAGATTACATTGCAAAAAGTGTTACTAACCCATATCTGAAAGCTCAGATTGAAAAAGCACTACAAATCAGGATTCCTGATAGTGAGGTAAAAATTCAACAAAACCAACTTACACAAGAACAAATGGAAGAAAGATTGTGTCCTACATGCAAAAACAATCTTGTCTTTGCAGAAGGATGTAACATCTGCATAGAATGTGGATATAGTGGCTGTACATCTGGCTAGTCGTATTAATCATAACTTTTTTACTATCAATCATTAGTGAAAGCAATATTGAATAAAAAAATTCTTGTAGGTACAATAGCAGCCTGTGTAATAGCTATTATTATGATAATATTTTTATCAACACAACCTACAATACTGCAAAAAAATGAAAAACTCGGTTTATACATAATGACTCCATCGCCAACTCCCACCATTTTAGAACTAAAAGATGCATATGCAGAAGCCGCATCTACAGGAATAGGAAGAAGTAATGTCTACCTTTTCTGGCCCACACTAGAACCTCAACAAGGACAATATGATTGGAAAATACCTGATGCTCTTATGAGTCTTAACAAACAAAATGATCTCAAAGTGACATTATATTTTTCAATAATTAACAATCGTGTTTTTGGTCCATTTCCAACTTGGATGGTAGAGCCAAAACTTGATGATAATCTAAAGGAAAAAACTGTCAAAGTTCTTGATGATATTTTATCAAGATATGGTATTGTTGACCATGTGATAATAGGTGGAGAAATAGATGCATATTTCCGTGAACATGAAAATGAGATTACAAAATATGAAGAATTTTTTACAGGTGTATATATTGAACTTAAAGAGAAATATCCGAACGTAAAATTTGGAAATTCATTTTCACTTCATGGTGTACTAAATCATAACCAAGAAGATCTCGTTGGCAAGCTAAATCAGGGAGACTTTATTGCTTTCACCTATTTTCCTGTAAATGTATTGAATGAAATAGACAAAACTCCAGAAGATGCAGGCAAAAATCTTGAAAAAATCTTCGATCTCGTAGGTAATAAACAAATTGCTTTGATGGAAATTAGCTGGACCACGGCAGAATCCGTCGGTGGAAGCATAGATGGGCAGGTAAAATTTATGAAGGTAGTATATGATTTTTATAGAAAAAATGAACCACGATTTGAGTTTCTTTCATGGTTCAGGCAATACGATAGACCAATAGATAGTTGCATGAAAAGTCTTAACACAAGTTTTGATATCAGTTTTGGAAATGAGTTTGTATTACAACGCACAGCTGAATACATCTGCGGTGCTGGATTAATCGACATTAATAAAAACGCAAAACCAGCATGGGAAGAATTTAAAAAACAAGTACAATTGAATCCTAACTCTTAATTATTGTGCAGAGGAGATTCTGTATACTTGAGATATTCTGGCTTTCTCGTTATATCATTACTATTAGCAAATCTTATTCCTGTATTTGGTGATGATTACATCCAACCCACAACACAAGAGCAACAACTATACAAAAAATTACTTGCGGAATTTGAAAGACTCAATATTGAAAAAAAGGATGTAAGTGATACACTTGAGACGTTTGAAAATCCATTGATAATTTCTTTTCCATGCAATTCTACTGATCTAAATAATCTAGTAGTAAGTGTAATAAAAACAAAATTAACAAGATTTGATGAAACTCAAACTCACGATGAAGGAGTAATTACAGGAGGGACTTACACCTGGAAGTGTACTGTTACAACCACAGAAGGTAAAATAACCATAGATTGTGATAATGAATTAAAAATAAATTCTGATTATTTAACTCAAAATGTGCAAAAAGATCCAAGAATAAAAAAAATTGAAAATCAAATTATGATGTACCATGAATTTTTACACGGGCAACTTATGATTGATGCTATAAAGTCATCAGAAAAATGGAGAGATGACACATGTAATAAACCACCAGGAGAAAAAATTGACTATTCATATTCTGACAAAACCCATCAAATAATTAATCCACTTCAACAAGAATTTGCTAATCAACTAGTAGAACAAGCTGGAGGTAAAATGATTGTTAAAGAAATAACAGTCGGAGAAACTAACGATGGTTCATTTGTAAAAAAAGTAGGAAGCTTAAATGATTTTCCTCAATTTATCAAAGATGGAATTAGTGTCAGCTTACGTGGAACAAATCTTATCAATACAAAATTCTCATCACAAGACTCTGATATCATTCTATACGGCAATCTCATAAACAAAACTGAGTCTGGTATTGCATGGCTTTACATATTTGGTATGCAGTCAGATGAATCTGCAAATAAACAATTAGTTGAAACTAAAACACACATTCCAGATTGGATTAAGAAAAACGCTAGTTGGTGGGTAGACGGCACAATAAGTAGCACGGATTTCCTAAAGGGAATTGAATATCTTATTCAAAAAGGAGTAATATCTGTCCCGCATACTGAAAGACAACAAAGTATAGATAAAATTCCAAACTGGGTAAAACAAAACGCCGCTTTATGGTCTGAGGGAAAGATTGATGACAAAACATTTGCAGCAGGAATTCAATACCTGATCTCAATTGGAATTATTTCAGTTTAGAACAAAAGATGCGGTCGCCGGGATTTGAACCCGGGTAACGGGCTTGGAAGGCCAGTGTACTAACCAAACTATACTACGACCGCTTAACACTGCCAATCTTTAACCTACATAATAATTCTTTTTTCACACTCATATAACAGACGAGAAATCACTACATGGGCTTCCAAAGTATTTCTGTCAACAGAAACGAGATCATCAATCTTTTTTAGAATTTTATCAGAAAAATGTCCTTTAGAAAATCCGCCGACAACGATACATGAATCTCCTACAATGCTCTCCGCGATTTTATCATACGAACTTGTTTGTCCTCTTGTAGAAAAACCAATCACTTTTTTTGGGTCAAGCTTATCAATCAGTTCACCAAAAGTCATATCTTTTATCTCAAGTAATTTCTTGCCATCTTGTTCTATTTTTTTCTCAGAGTATAGTTTTTCAATTAAACCAACAAATCTGTGATAAGATTTAGGTAACCTAACATTCTCTCCAACAAAAATTACCTTGTCATTTATTGTATGAACATAAACATGAAGTTTCTTCTCAAAATACAAGGGAATAGTACAGCATTCGAGAAGACAAAAATGGACCAAATCTGGTCTGCCACGCTTTATCTCATCCTTGATTCCCCTCATTGCAGCAAAATGCCAAGATACATCCAAAATAACTTTAGATGGTTTTTTGTTCATCTTTTTACTATATGCAAGAACAGAATTGTGATTCTGTAATTCTTTAGGAACTAATTCAAGTGCAGATTCTGCAAGTATCAACGATAGCAAGATCGTATTTTAAGGGTAAGACATTATTTAACTTCCATGAAATCAGCAACACATCAAATTGCTTTAGAAAGAATGGAAATTCTAATTCGAAATGCTATATTGAACTCAAGAACTAATCCCTCATTAGCGCAAAGACAGGCAACTCTTGCAAAAAAAATTAGTACCAAATATAGAATTCAAATGCCCTATCATATACGGATGAATTTTTGTAAAAAATGTAAAAAATTCATTGCTCCAGGAATTGGTGCAAGAATCAGAATGGGTCGATCTTCTATAAAATCAATTCGTATAACATGTGGATTCTGTAATCACACATATAGAAAGATCATTTCCAAAGCTCAATGATTTATAAGACGAACTGAAAACTTTCATTTTTGTGGCGAAGGCATACGATGTACCAGCTGATGTACTGATTAACAAACTATCGGAGATTCTAAAAAATGAAGAAATCTCAGCTCCAAGCTGGATTCCATTTGTTAAAACTGGTCCACATGCAGAAAAACCACCTCAAAAAAACGATTGGTGGTATACAAGATGTGCATCACTTCTTAGGAAAATATACCTTCATGGTCCAATAGGTGTAAAAGATCTTCGTGGTATGTATGGAGGAGTAAAAGCAGTTGGATATGGCGGAAATCATCATCGAGATGCCGGCGGTGCAATAATTAGAACAGCCATCCACAATCTAGAAAAACTTGGTTACATTGACAAAGTGGAAGGAAAAGGAAGAACCATCTCTCATCAGGGAATGAAAAAAATCGATGGAGTTGCTACAGAAATTCTAAATGAGTTAGTTATAAAAAATCCAAATCTTAAGAAATATTCCTAATGTGGTTTTATGAGTACCCCAAATCAAGGTAATGAAAGAGAACCTACTGAAGCTGAAGTTAATGCAATGAAAGAACAAGCATTACGAACTTTACTAGAACCACAGGCAAGACTTAGGTTAAATAACGTTAAGATGGTCAAACCTGAACTTGCTGCAATGGTTGAAAATTATCTTATTGGTATGGCATCACAAGGTAAACTAAACACACAAATTTCTGATGATCAACTAAAACAAATTCTACAATCAGTTCAACAACCAAAACGTGATTTCAAAATTAATCGAAAATAGGTTAGCGAAAATATATTAGGGGCAAATCAAGCGTCTGTAAATATGAAGGCAGTAGTCTATGAAGAATATGCGCCTGATGATAATTATAAGCGAATTTTAAAAGTAAAAGATATTTCTGAACCAAAACCAAAACCTGATGAAGTAGTTTTCAAAGTTAAAGCAGCAGCTTTGAATTATAATGATATTTGGGGAATGAGAGGACAACCAGTTGCAGTACCATTGCCTCATGTTTCTGGTTCCGATGCAGCAGGAGAAGTTATTGCAGTTGGTGAAGATGTTAGAAATTTCAAAGTAGGTGATAAAGTCGTTTCTCATTCAAACATGTCATGCAGAGTTTGTTCTGCATGTACTGATGGACGAGAATTTGATTGTATTAAAAGAACGATCTGGGGATTTCAAACAGGCCCAACATGGGGAGCATATTCTGAAATCACTCATTTGCCAGAAGTAAATGTTGCAAAGATTCCTGAGGGAGTCAGTTTTGATGAAGCAGCAGCTGCATCAATGACACTACTTACATCGTGGCACATGCTTGTAGGTAGAGCGAAAATACGACCAGGCCAAACTGTACTTATCATGGGCGGTGGTTCTGGTGTTGGAAGCTTTGGTATTCAAATTGCAAAACTTTACAATTGTACAGTAATTTCAACGGCAAGTCCTGACAAGCTAGACAAGTTAAAAGAACTTGGTGCTGATTATGCTGTAGATCACAGAAAAGAAGATTGGGGCAAAGAAGTCTTTAAGATTACAAAAGAAATTAGTGCTAAAACAGGTGTAACTCCTGGAATTGATGTTTCATTTGATCATATTGGACAAACACACTGGAACCAACAGCTTACTTTGCTAAAGTACGGTGGAACACTTGTTTCTTGTGGTGCAACAACTGGCTATGATGCAAAAACTGATCTAAGACACATCTTCTTCAAAGGAACTAACATACTAGGCTCTACACAAGGAACTAAATCTGAATTAGAACAAGGATTATACTGGATGGGAAAAAGTAAGATAAAAGCAGTAATTGATTCAGTATATTCATTTGAACAGGCTGCAGAAGCACACACAAAGATGCTGACCGGCAAAGGTCTATTTGGTAAAATCTTAATGAAACCCTAAGTCTAGTCTATTTCATGGCTAGACTTTTGCGAAGCCTCATTTTTGTTCCAGGAAACAATCTCAGATTCTTAGAAAAGGCAAAGACTCTACTTGGTGACATTGTATGCTTTGATTTAGAAGATTCCGTACCACAAAGTGAAAAAGACTCTGCAAGAAATCTTATTAAAAAAGCCTTGATAAAACGCTCTGAATACAGAGCAGAAGTATATGTACGAACAAATTCACCAATCTCTGGATTAATTCCTGATGATTTACATCAAATAGTTCAGAAAGGAATTGACGGTATAGTTATCCCAAAGGTGAACAATGTAAAAGAATTTAAAAAAATAGAAAGACTTCTTGCTTCTCTCGAGAAGAAACGTAAACTACAATCAATTGAACTAATACCATCAATAGAATCTGCTGAAGGAGTGGTAAACGCGTACAATATTGCAGCATCAAGCAAAAGAATATCTTTTATGGTGTTTGGTGTATTTGATTTGTTAAACGATATGGGCATAGAATATACAAAACAAGCTGATGGTGCAAAATATGCAAGAGCCAAAATTCCACTAGATGCAAAGGCAGCTGGAAAATATGCAATAGATGCTATCTGGCAAGATCTAAATGATGAAAATGGTCTTGAACAAGATTGTATAATTGGAAGAAATCTAGGATACGTCGGAAAGAGTGTAATTCATCCAAACCAGATATCAGCTGTACACAGAATATTTCATCCCACCAAAGATGAGGTAAAATGGGCAGAAAAGGTATGCCAAGTATACGTAGAGTCAACGAAGAAAAATAAAGGAGCAACAGTGGTGGAAGGAAAGATGATTGACGAAGTTCATTTTAAGCGAGCTAAGGCATTATTGGATTCAATAAGGAATGTCTAGAACAAACGTAGGCACGAAATTAACAGCACAAAAAAATAAGTAATTTATACGCTTTAGAATAATTTTATCAAATGTTTACGGGAATAGTAGAAGGTATTGGAATAATAAAGAAATTTGAAAAGAAAACAAATACTCGAAGTGCCGCCAAGATGAAAGTGGATCTAGGTAATCTTGCAAAAGGACTCAAAGCTGGTCATAGTGTTGCAATAAATGGTGTTTGTCTTACTGTTACAAGAATTTCCAAAGGTGAAGCAGAATTTGAAATGATTGGAGAAACTATAAGGAAGACTGATCTTGGTAAACTAGAATCTGGAGATAAAGTAAACATAGAACGTAGCTTGAAGGTTGGTGATAGGATTGAAGGTCATTTTGTTCTAGGCCACATCGATGGTACTGGGAAAATAACAAACAAAGAAAAATTACCAAAAGAAATCAAACTCTGGATCAAACTTCCAAACAATCTAACAAAATATGTTGTTAAAAAAGGATCAATTTCAATAGATGGAATAAGCTTAACACTAGTTGATGTAATAAAAAATAAAATTTCTGTATGCATTATACCACACACAATGGGGATTACAAATCTTAATTCTAAAAAAATTGGCGACATAGTTAATATTGAAACCGATATACTTGGTAAATACGCAATTTCTAAAAGATGATAATTTACTCCTTTTGTAGTAGTAACTAATTTTATAGTAAGCTTTATAATTACTAAAATGATCATTTTATTAATTGACATTAAATGATGCAATTTCTTCACTAAAAAGAGGCGAGTTTATTCTACTTCATGATGCAGGAAAACGTGAAAATGAGGTAGACATGGTAGTCGCAGCAGAGTTTGTTACTCCTGCCCACATAGCAAGAATGCGTCAACATGCAGGTGGTCTTGTTTGTCTTACAATAAATCACTCATTTGCTCAAAACTTGGGATTGCACTATATGCATGATATTCTTTCTAATTCGCAAGAAGTTGATGACGAATCTAAAAAAATGATTATGGGGAAAGCGCCATATGGTGATCAGCCATCTTTTTCAATTTCAATAAATCATATCCAGACTTACACTGGAATAACTGATAGAGATAGATCTTTAACAATAAAAGAAATGGCTAGTCTTTACAAAAATCTAAATGGAAATATGAAACAAGAATTTATCTCTTCCTTTAAAACCCCAGGACATGTACCTGTGTTAATAGCAAAAAACGGATTATTATCAAATAGATTAGGTCACACAGAAATGTCGATATATCTTATGAATCTCTCAAAATTATCTCCTGCTGCAGCAATTTGTGAAATGCTAGATTCAGAATCGTATACAGCCTTATCAGTTGAAAAAGCTAAGAAATATGCGAAAGAAAACGCAATTCCATTTCTAGAAGGTAAAGAACTTTTAGAATTCTCTAAGGTGCATTAATTTTGAATATTGCAATTGTGACTGCGGAGTTTAACCAAGAAGTGACTTCAAAAATGCTTGATGTGGCACTTGAAAAGGCAAGAAATCTTAAACTAAACATAAAATTCACTTGTAAAGTTCCTGGTATATTTGATATGCCAATTATAATCGATACATTATTACAAAAAAAAGAAATTGATGCTGTTGTAACCCTTGGTGCTGTAATAAAAGGAGAAACAAAACATGATGAACTCATTGCAAACGCAGTTGCTAAATCTCTAACAGAACTTTCCATAAAATACAGAAAACCAGTGACTCTTGGTATCACAGGTCCTGGCATGACAGAAAGACAAGCACAGGCAAGAATAAAACCTGTAGCAGAAAGAGCAGTAGAAGCCTTAGTAAAAATAGCAAATCAGTTAGGAAGTATAAAATGATCCAGCTTACTATCATCAAAATAAGAGGATACGGACCGTGGACACTTACTCTTGGAAGTGACAGAGAGCACAAACTCCAGATGCTCCAATCCTCTTTATATAAGGAAGCGCAAAAACTCTTCTCAGAAAAAAACTGTCTTGTTTTTGCCAATAGGTTTGATGAGTTATTTGTAATTACAAATGGCATTTCTCTAAATGATCATATGGAAATTCAAAAGAAATTAAAAAATTCATTTGAACTCGAACTTTCTATGACTATAGGATATGGACAGTCTCCTTTTGATGCAAATCTTCAAGCAGATAACGCAAGAAAATCAAAGACCATCTTAAACAAAGAACTTGACATATTTGGTTTTGTGGATGGAAAATCAGAACAAACAGTAAGCATAATTCACATGGATATAGATGGCTCTACATCAATATCTGCAAAAAAATCACCATATGAAATTTCTTCCTTAATATTCAAATTATATTCTGAAATGTCAGAATTCTTTCTAATACAAAACTCACTCACCTTCTTTATGGGGGGAGATAACTTTATGATTATTTCATCATCAGCCGCAAAAGAAAACGTAACAAAATTTCTGGAACTAATAGAAAAAAAATATGGTATTTCGATGAATTGTGGAATAGGAACAGCAAAGACAGCACGAGAAGCTGCTAATCTTGCAACAAAATCCCTTGATACTATACGAGAAATGAGGGATTCTGGCAAAAAGCAGCGAGTGCTTGAACTGACATGCTGATAAAAAATGTCAGTGTGCTTTACGGCAGGGAACTAGAATATGTTCAACACACAAACATGCGTATTTCTGGTCAATTTTTTGATAAACTAGACACTGCTCTCAAACCAGTACAAAAAGAAGAAGTTCATGATTGTGAAGGACTTTTAGTAATTCCGGGATTTGTTAACGCTCACACTCATGTAGGTGATTCAATAGCAAAAGATATTGGTATAGATTATGGAGTAGAAGAAAAAATTCATCCCGTTATAGGATTTAAACAAAAGATTTTGCAAAAT
This sequence comes from Nitrosopumilaceae archaeon, assembly GCA_035457865.1. Classification (GTDB taxonomy): domain Archaea; phylum Thermoproteota; class Nitrososphaeria; order Nitrososphaerales; family Nitrosopumilaceae; genus UBA8516. Next base: position 9,604 of record DATIAR010000085.1, on the reverse strand, counting down.
ACAAAACCATCACATCTTACTAGTTTTATCAGAAATTCATGCATTTCTATGATGAAAAAAGGAATAACAACCTTTGTTGATTTCAGAGAAGGTGGACTTGAAGGAATAGACATCTTACAAAGAGCAATATGTGATCTTCCATTAAGATCCGTCATTCTAGGTAGGATAGATTATTATCAATCCCACAAACTAATTAAAAAAAACAAATCACTACCCGATTCTAAAAAGAAGGAACTTTCCATACTATTACAAAAATGCGATGGACTTGGAATAAGTGGCCCAAACGAAAACAGTAATTCAGTATTAAAATATTATTCACAAACCAAAAAACTAAGAGCAATTCACTCAGCAGAAACAATTGAAAGTTGTGAAATTTCAAAAAAAACAACAGGAAAAACAGAAACTCAAAGAGCTATGATCTTAAAACCACATTTTTTAATTCATATGACACACGCATCAAAAAAAGATCTTCTTCTTATTTCAAAACATAAAACAAGTATTGTCGTTTGTCCTAGGGCTAATGCCTCTCTGGCAGGAGGAATTCCTGATGTGAATTTAATGATTCAATGTGGATGTAACATAACCATAGGGACAGATAATGTCATGATAAACTCACCAGACATGTTTAGGGAAATGGATTATCTTTGGAAAGTCTCTATGGGTACGCAAAAAAAGAGAATTTCTCCAAAATCCATACTAAAAATGGCCACAGTAAATGCAGGAAATATGCTTCAAAATAAAAAACTGAGTTCAATTCAACCAAACAATTTAGCAGACTGTATTTTTATAGATAAACATGAAATAGATTTAGAACCAATGCATGATCCATACGCTTCAATTGTGCATAGAGCATCTGAAACCGTAATCAAGGCAGTAATGATTGGTGGTAAAATAATACATGGTAAAATCTAGACCGTATGTAATACTTAGTGCAGCCATAAGCTTAGATGGAAATATGACAACAAAAACTGGAGACTCTAGACTATCTTCAAAAAAGGATCTTTTAAGAGTACATAAACTTAGATCAAATGTAGATGCAATACTAATTGGAAAACGCACAATGATGATCGATGATCCTTCTTTGACAGTCAGATATGTAAAGGGAAAAAATCCTATCAGAATAATTTTAGATTCTAGTGGTTCTATAAAATCTAATTCAAAAATTATTCAAACATGCAGAACAGTTCCAACAATAATTGCTGTATCTGAAAAGATCTCTGAAAAAAATGTTGCTAGATTACAACGATATGGTCTAGAAGTTATAAAATGTGGTCATAAAAAAATAGACCTGAAAAAATTACTATGTATTTTAAAAAAGAAAAATATCAAAAAACTCTTAGTTGAAGGTGGTGGAACAACTAACTGGTCATTTTTCAAAAATAACCTTGTTGATGAAATTATTGTAACACTTACACCCTTCATAATCGGCGGTAAAAACGCAATTTCATTAGTAGAAGGAGATGGTTTTAGCAAAATCTCACAATCCTGTTCCCTCAAATTAAAAAATATACGCCGCCTAAAAAATGAGTTAGTACTTAGATATGTCGTTTAGTGTTTTAGGTCTTCATGTAACTCATCAATTTTATACTGAAGTGCTTTCTTGAGTTTATCATTTTTTATTATATTCACAAGTTTTCCACAAGTGGGACATTTAAAAGACAAATCCAAGGCCTTCTCAAATGTAAGTTTCGTACAGTCTTCATTTCCACAATGATAAAATTCAGCAGAACTTTCATAATCTAATCTTTGTTGTAGCCTTTCAGTAATTTTCTTTTTTTGGTTTTCTATGAAATTATCAACCTCATCCTTTCGTGCACGCCATCGGTAAACAAACCAGCCCTTTTTTTCATCTTTTACCCTAATGCCTGTGATAAGTGCCTTTCCAAAAAGATCGTATAACACTTTTCTTACTATATTTATTCTCAGACCAGTAGAACTCGCAATTTCTTCATCAGTAGCATCCTCTGTATTTAAAAGCGAGCGAGCAACTTTGAGATATTCATCCCCACCAATCAAAGCTGCTATTTTTACAAAAGGATCTTCATGACTATTTGTCATTACCACCTGTGATTTAGATTCTATATTTAATCAATTGTTTTATCTAATACTTTTTTCCCTCGTTTAGTAGGAACGATTTCTTTTTGAGCATTCTCATGTTTTTTAAGAAATTGTCTTCCTTGCAAAATTCTATCTAACAATACTGCCAGAGCGCTAATTTCAGAATGAGGTTGATTACCAACAGCCACATTGTAATCTGCTAGGTTGTATACCTCACGCGGAACTTTTTCTGCTCCTACAACGATGAGGATTTGTTCTTCTTGTTTCAACTTATCTGTTACAGAATCAATGTTTTCACCATACATTGTTAAATGAACAATTTTGAAAGAACTCTTTTTTGATTTTAAAACTTTTTTCCAATTATCTATGATTTCCACTTCAAATGTACTTCCCCACGTTCGGTTTATATCATATATTGTTCGTTTGATTTCTGGATTGACTTCTTGCATAAGTATCTTCGAAGCTCCAAATGCCCTTGAAACAAGTGCGACATGTGTCGTTACTCTGTCATCACGTACAAGTCTTTGACCTATTCTTAACACTTCAATCTTCATAATCAATCTTGAATTCTAATTGGCGTGGTTTCTCTTTTTCAGTTATTACAGGTCTACTTTCTAAAATAATTAACAGAAGATCTTTTAATTGTGAAATATTTTGTTTCGTTACTGCAGAGATAGGAAGCCATTTTTTGTTTTCTTTTAATCCTAGATAATCTATTTTTTCTATAATTTCATCTGCTATTACAAGATCTGATTTATTTAACACAAAAATTATTTTGTCTTGATCTACACCAAGTTCTTCCAATGTACCTATGCAACTTCTGAATTTCTTTTTTAATTCAAAAATGGGATCACTTATGTCAATTACAAGTATCACCACATCTGTGTAGATAAGTTCCTCAAGCGTAGATTTGAAAGCTTCAATCATATACGCAGGAAGTCTGCTTATGAATCCTACAGTATCTGATATTAAAACTTCAGTTTTTGAAAGTTTGATTTTTCTTGTTGTTGTAGAAAGGGTTGTGAAAAGCTTTACATTCTCTTCTTGTTTCTCACCCGTTAAAGCATTAAAGAGAGTAGTCTTTCCAGCTGATGTATAGCCAGCTAGAGAGATAGTTTTGAACCCTATCCTATCTCTACTCTGTCTATGTAATGCGCGTTGTTTTCCAGCTTTTACCAGTTTTGATTTAATAGCAGTCATTCTGTTTTTGATATCATTAAAATAAACATCAACTTCGAATTTACCAATTCCCATGAAGCCAGGCTGTTCTCCCATTTTTGCCAATCTGACTTTTTCCTTTGCATGTGACATTTCATATCTTAGTTGTGCCATCTTTACCTGTAATTTTGATTCTGAACTTGTTGCATTACGATCAAATATCTCAAGAATCAAAGATTCTCTATCCATTATGTTAGTTTTTAGCTTGGAGGCAAGGTTGTAGTTTTGACTTGGCTTGAGATATTCATCAAAAATTATGACATCTGGTTTTGTTGATTTTATTAATTCGTTTAATTCCTCCACCTTTCCCTCGCCTATGCCAAATTTTGCCTTGTTAAGAAATTTCTGCTTGATTATCTTAAAGACTTGATACCCTGCAGATTCACAAAGAGCAAGTGCCTCTTTTACAATGTCTTCTCTATCATATGTGATCAGAATTGCCGAGTTTTTCATATTTTAATAGGTATTCATTCGTGTCTTATTGCTTTCGCAAAGTTTTCTCTATTGTCATATTCATGACTATCTCAGCTATATCACTTGCATATTCTGAAATTCTTCGTATGTTCTCTATCATTCTTCTTACACGATAGATTTCTTCGTCATCTTTTAACGATTTAATGCTCTCCAATACACGCTTTTCATATCTTGTAATCTCAGCTGATTTTTGGATTGCAATTTCAGCTTGAATAAAATCCTTCTTGAATAATGAAAGACATGCCTCATCAAGGACTGACAAGGAAAAGTTGCTCATCTCACGAATTTCAACCATTACTGATTTTCTTACTGGTTTTTTGAACTCTAAAAGATCTTTAGCTATTCCTACTGCATGATCACCTACTCTTTCTATATTTTTTACAATTACTCTATATCCAAGACAGCTTCTGGCATTCTCAAAACCCATGTCTTTTAACATGTGTTCATTTTGAATTGCAATTTTTAGCTGTCTTATAATATAAAAACTAAATCTGTCCACTTCATCATCACTGTTTATGACTTCATTTGCGAGATCAAAATTTGCTTCTTCAAGTGCAAGAAGTGCATCATTTTGCATCGATTTTGCAATAAGAAGCATCCTTTTGAATGCTCCATCTATTGAAAGCTCAAACAGATTTATCAATACTTGAATTGTGATACCATCTGTAGAATCTGCAATTATTTCAGTACCCATGAGCACTCTTTTCACAGCATCTTTTACTGCAAATCTTTGCGATGGTTTCAATCTACCTGATCTTGGTTTTACATTTATGGTTTTGAACCCAAGAAAATACAACGAAACTAGCTTACGTACAATTACTGCACTTTCATCATCAGGATTTATTTCAAATGTTGCATCTTCGGTTTCGATTACTTTTGTATGGCGTTTTGATGGGGTAATTTGTAATGTTGATATTCCTTGTCTTACTATTGTAACTTGGTCACCCTGTTTTAATCCCAGCTCCGTTACCCACTCTTTTGGTAATGAAACAATATAGGAGGATTTTCCAGTAAACTGAATTTTTCTCATTTCCTCATTGTTTGTCATAAATCGTCTTTTCATATCCGTACTATATAGTTATTTTAAAATGCTATATAGTGTGCTGTACATTGCAAAAATAATTAGAGCCCAATAACTGCAAAATTATTGGTTTGGATTCAACTCTAAAACTAAAATATACTATTGATGCACTTTTTGGTATTGGGGTTTCAAGATATCTCCCAAAAGAAATTAAGATAACATATTCAAAAAGAACTGGACGCATTCAGCATGTATTTCAAAATGAAAAACTTCTTTGTACCTTAAGAATAGATGGAGGTCTTGCAATTACACCATATTTTGCTCAGATATTGCTGAAAAGTAAAAAATTCAAAGAAAACTGTATTGAAGTAGACGAAGATTCAAAGCCATTTGTAGAGAAAGGAAGTTCTGTTTTCTGCAAGCATGTTACTTGGTGTGGGAAAAATATTCTAATTGGAGCAGATGTCCCAGTCCTCTACAAAGATACCGTCATTGCAGTTGGTAGATCTGTCCTTTCTTCACGAATGATTAATAGTCTAAAGCGTGGTGTGGCTGTTAAGATCAGAGATAGTTTAAAAAGTCCAACTTGATCAGTGGATCATACATGATGCGTGGCGGAAACCGCGAGATGCGGAGGATGCTAGACAGGATGGGTCTAGAGATGAAAGAAATTCCTAACGTACAGGAAGTAATAATCAAGACTGACAAAAAGGAGATTATAATTCCAAAACCTACAGTATCAGAAATGAAGTCAAAAGATAATTCTATTTTTCAAGTTATAGCAGAAAGCTACGAAGAAAGGGAATTGGAAGTACCTGTATTTAGTGAGGAAGACATTATACTCGTAGCACAACAAGCTGGGGTTTCACAAGAAGCTGCAAATAATGCTCTTGTAGAAGCCAAAGGTGATCTGGCTAGAGCAATCTTGTTACTTACAACCAAATGAAGGATTTAATAACAGGATTTTGAGGTGTTAGCCATAATGAGTGAAGTAGCCGTTTCTAAAGTCGAAGGCATAATCAAAACACTCTCTGAACTAGAAGAGAATATTGACTCTTTGAATGAAAAAGTGGCAGATATGAAAAAGAAACTTCATGCAAGGGTTGAAAACGAGATAGAAAACCTTCGAGAAAAGGTAGTCGAAATGGCCACAAAAGAATCTGAATCCATGATATCAAAAACGAGAGATATTGCAAATCAAGAGGCAAAGAAAATACTAAATGATGGTGAAAAGAGTCTAGCTGAAATTAAAACCAAAATAAACGAGAAATTCGACGAAGCTGTAGAATATACTATTTCTTCTATATTGAGATAAGAATAAACCTTAAATTTTAGTTAAAGGCTAGGTAAAGTATAGCATACTACACTCAAAACAGTATTGCGGTAGCAACAGTTTATGGTAGATCTTATTTCAAATTTGTGAAGACATTAAAGCACCTTAAAATTAATTATGATTCTATACTGCCAAATGAAATCAATCAAACTGACAAAAGATTAATTCTTACAACTACTCGTGACATGCCAAAAATTGATACTAACTTAGTGTTATATGAAGAAGAGTTTAATGCAGATCCTACCGTAATCAAGGGACTTATCATGCAAAAACTTGAATCTGGTATGAACGAAGACTCGCTTGTAATAGGAATAGATCCTGGTAATAGAATTGGATTATCTGTTTTTTATCATCAAAAAGAAATTGAACGTTCTATATATACATCACTTGACGAATTGATATCACATGTTGTAAAAATTTTAGCGGGATTGAAAGCTGATAAGAAAATTGTAAAAATAGGAAATGGAAATATGAAAATAGCTAGACAAATAACTAATCTCTTAAATCTAAAATTCTGCTCTCATTTTGAATTAGAATTTGTTGATGAGCATAAAACCTCGTTGAGGACAAAAAATTATAATAAAAGAGGAGAACGCGATAAAATGTCAGCAAGGTATATCTCACAAAGAGAGGGTTATCGTCATCTTGTTTTGCCGCTGTCCAGAACAGGATAATTCTGAAATTTTATTTGCTAACCAATCTATCTAAAAAATGTTTATTAGGAAGTTCGTTTTTTTCTATGAAAAATCTTTAAATTATTACATTTTTAAAAACATACGTTTTTATATAGCTTTTTTTGTTTTTTCTGAAAACTCTGGAATGGTTCAAGAAGGGTGCGTGTAATTTTTCTATAAAATCATCATTATCAATATAAGAAATTGTGATCCACGCTTAAATAGTTAGTATTACTATAAGTAATTACAAAAGGAAAGTGAATGGAAAATGACATGTAAAGGAATATGCACAAGATACAAGGCACAAAAGCCTGTTGGTACTGGTCGCTATGCATCAGGACAGAAAAGATGCCAGATTTGTGAAATTTTCATAAAATGGGAAGGACTCTGGTGTCCGTGCTGTGGATACAGATTGCGAACAAAACCAAGAAACCTAAAATACAAAGCAAAATTGCGTGCTAGAGTCGAAGCTGATTCTCAACTAGAAGCTGTTGCTGTAAAGGCTGCGGAAGTAGAAGAAATAGAAGTGGAGACAGTAGTAAAAAAGCCTACTAAAAAGTCTAAGACGGCAAAAGCTACTGTGAAAAAAGTAGCAATAGCGCCGGTAGCAATAAAGGCGTAGCTGACGTAGACTATTGATGTCCAAAGTCGGTTATAAGAAAAAAACCGTCAGAGTGGATAATCGGGAATTCTTGGTTCAAATAGTTCCATTTGATAATGGTAATTTTATCTCAATAACCGAAGGAAAAGAAAAGATTGGCGCAATGGTTGTGTCAATTGGTTCTGGATCTCGTACTAGTACAGTAACAGTAATACCAGCAAAGTCTGAATCCCTTTTTCTTAAAATGATCTCAGAACGCATAGCCTCTATTATAAACGGAATTTGTATCGTTTCCATTAATACACAAAAAGAACTTAGACTAGAAGATATGAAAATCATTATGAATGTAATAATAGAGCTTGTTAAACAATGACTGATCTTAGATCATATATTAATCAAGTAAAAAATCTGAATCAACTTTATGTGATAAAAAAGAAAGTATCTACAAAATACGAAATTGCAGCTTTGACTTCCAAAGCAGATGGAACAAACGCAATCTTGTTTGAAAACATTAAGGAAAGCAAACTCCGACTTGTAGCAAATTTAGTAGGTACAAGAGCAAGGTTTGCAAAGGCTGTAAATTCAAAAGAATCCAACATACATGAAAAGGTGATTTTTGCAATAAAACATGCTAAAAGACCAAAGACTGTTTCTGAGGGTAAATTCATGGAAAACAGGACCAAAGATCTATCTATTTTGCCTATAGTGACACACTTCGAAAAAGAACCTGGTCCATTTATCACTTCATCTATAATCTATACCTTAAACCAAGAACAAAACACTCAAAACTCATCATTTCACAGATTGATGCCTATAGATAAGAAGCACTTTTCTGTGAGAATGGTTGAAGGAAGGCATCTATATCGTTCTTTTATCTATGCCAAAGAACATGGTGAGGACCTAAAAGTGGCAATTACAGTTGGTGTACACCCAGCTGTATCGATAGCTGGAGCATACCAAGCAGAATGGGGAGAAGATGAATTAGAAATAGCAAATGCAATTTTAGGAAATAAACTAACTCTGTCAAAGATGCCTTATTCTGGTATGAAAGTACCAACAGGTACAGAAATTGTAATGGAAGGAAAGATCCTCAAAGATAAAACACACAAGGAATGGATGGTTGAAATGCTCAGAACATATGATTTTAAAAGAGAACAACCTGTGTTTGAACTAGAAAATCTATACTATAGAAATAACGCTATTTTTCATGATATACTTTCAGGATATTCTGAGCACCGCTTACTGATGGGAATGCCAATTGAAGCTAAACTAAATCGTGATGTCAGAAAATCATTTCCACAAACAAAAAAAGTAGTTATGAGTGATGGAGGTTGCAATTGGCTACATGCTGTAGTACAGATTGTGAAAAAGAAAAACTCTGATGCAAAAAAAGTCATTGAAAAAACATTTGCTGCCCACAGATCATTAAAGATGGTGATTGTGGTGGACGAGGACATTGATCCTAATAATGCAGTTAGTGTTGAATATGCAATGGCAACAAGATTCCAAGCTGACAAAGATTTGATTATTATAAAAAAAGTAAGAGGCTCTAGTCTTGATCCATCTAGTGATCAAAAGAATCTACTTACTGCAAAGCTTGGTATTGATGCAACAAGACCTTTATCAAAAAGACCAGAGGGCTTTGAGATCGCTAAAATTCCTAACGAAGACAAAACTTCATTGAAAGATTATCTGTAAAAACTGGTTTTATTAGCTAAAAAACTACTAGTTATAGTGCAGAATCAACCATTAATGCAATAAACAAGATTGCTAAATATGGACTTGAAAATTTGAACAATGTCCATGATGCTCTTTCTGTTGGTTTTACCACAACCCATGCACTAAGGGCTATCATCAAAATTCCTGTTGCTACCGCAGTGTAAAGATAAACTTCATGCATTACTGGTTGACCAACATCTGTGGTCAAGAAAAATGGCACAATACTAAACAATACCATCATTACTGTAGAACCTGCAATCACTCTAGCTGATGTTTTTTCAGATTGTACAGCTGTTAACATTGGCACATTGACTTTGTTATAATCTTCCTTAAAGTGCAAAGTAAGAGCCCAGATGTGCATTGGGATCCAGATAAACACCAATCCTGCCATGACAAGCCCAAGATCCCAGAGTCCATTCATAGTAACTGCAACATATCCTATCATTGGTGGAGCTCCACCACAAATACCGCCCAAGATGATATTGGTTCTACTGCGTCTTTTTAGG
>DATIAR010000084.1:0-5855 GCA_035457865.1 Nitrosopumilaceae archaeon | reverse complement strand
TAAACTATAGTATATCCTAGTACGATTTTTCCAGCTAGTGTAGAAATGAAAAATCTTAACGGGTTATATCTTGCAAGTCCAAGAGGAATATAGATCAAGTCGTCTGGTATTGGAGTTGCCGCAGCTATAAATGCAGCAGCGGCACCATAACGCTTTACCAATCGTTCAAATGGTTTTATTCTCTTTCGCGTTTTTTCAGTAATTATTTTTCTTCCACCATAGCTAGCATAGAAAATTACCTGCTTTGCTGCAGCTGCCATGACTGCACTTATTAGAGCCAAAGCATGTGGATCAAACTGATTTCCAATTGACATTGCAGCAAGCAGTAGAAACGCAGGGAAAGGAACGAAAGGAATCAGCGAACCAAAAAAGCTTACAAGTAAAAGACCAAGATAACCAACTTCGGGATCTATTGTAAAAATCTCGCTTAAATCCACAGTCACCCACTGATTCCGCCTTATTTAATCGGTATTCTGTTTTAGTATCCGCGTGCAAAAATCACGTTTTCTTTTCCCGGTCTTTTGCAGTTTATACAAGGTGCATCTGTTTTAGAATTATCAAAAGGAATGACGCGTATGTCAGCTCCTGTAGACTCTTTTATTTTTTCTTCACATTTCTGGTCTCCGCACCATGATGTTTCTAAAAACTCTCCATTCTCAATCTCTGATTTGAACTTGTCAAAATCAGAAACCTTCTTGGTTCTTTCTTTGAGAAGCAAGTTTGCTTTCTCAAATAGGCTTTTCTGTATCTCTTTTAGCATGGATTCTACACCGCTTTCTGTATCTGAAAACTCTAGATCTGATTTTTTCTGTGTGTCTCGCCTTACTAGGACCATCTTGCCTTTTGCAATATCTTTTGGCCCAATTTCAATTCTTAGAGGAACACCTTTCATTTCCCAGTCATGAAATTTGTAACCGGGGGTCCACTCGTTTCTTGCATCAACATGCACTCGAATCTTTTTCTTCAAAATTTGTTCTATCTCTCGTGTCTTTTTTAGCACATCTTCCCTGTCTGAGTCAGAATAATAAATTGGAACAATTACAACCTGAATTGGCGCAACACGTGGAGGCAATACCAAACCTTTGTCATCACCATGCACCATTATTAGTGCACCAATTAATCTCCAAGAAACTCCCCAAGATGTCTGCCATGCAAAAGTCTCTACATTATTTTTGTCCAAGAATTTCACATCAAAAGGTTTTGAAAAATTCTGACCAAGAAAGTGTGATGTTCCCATCTGTAACGCCTTACCATCGGGCATCATGGCTTCCATTGTTGTAGTGTAAACTGCACCAACAAATTTTTCCTTCTCGGTTTTTTTGCCAGTAATTACAGGTATTGCAAGCTCCTCTTCTACAGTCTTTTTGTAAATGTCTAAAATCAGCTTGACTTCGTCTTCAGCCTCTTCTTTTGTAGAGTGAACTGTGTGTCCTTCCTGCCACAAAAACTCTGATGTCCTAAGAAAGGGTTTTGTTGCCTTTATTTCTGCACGTAATGCTGAATTCCAGAAATTAATCTTTAGTGGCAAATCTCTCCAGCTTTTTATCCACTTTGAATACATCGAATATGCAAGCGTCTCAGATGTTGGTCGCAGTGCAAGCTTGTCTCCTATCTCTGCATCTCCTGAGCGTGTGACCCAAAATACTTCGGGGTTAAAACCAGAAAAATGGGCTGCTTCTTTACTTAGGAGCGATTCTGGGATCAAAACAGGCAGAAAGCCATTCTCATGACCGGTTTCTTTGAGCTTCTCATCAAGTGAAGACTTCAATGACTCCCAAATCGAATATCCGTATGGTCTCAGAACGATCAATCCTTTTACTGGAGCATAATCTGCAAGCTCAGCTTTGATTACAACTTGGGTGTACCATTCGCTAAAATTTTCCTTTTTTGAAACTGTTATACCAATTTCCTTGCTCAAATTACATCATTTTAAAAATATGTACTAATGAGCCTTCTGGTTCTAGAGCGCGTCGCCCTTACAAAGTACTTTTCCTGTTATTCTACTTTGAAAGTTTGGACATACAAAACATTGGATAAAACCAACCTCGGATTTAAGCACTGGACAATCCACTGCTTCCTCTTTCATTCTTTTTAACATCTTTGGGCTGACTCCTTTTAGTTTGAGTTTGCCTTTGTCATCCATCAATCCAGAAGCTTTCATCTCTTCTTTTACATTGTCTGGAATTTTGTGTGCTTGTGTTGCTGTTTTTATTGTGACTTCATATTTGTGTGGAAGCTCGCCCATATCGGGAATTTTAGCATCGTAGAATATATTACTAGTGTTTTTTGCTTATCTGATCTATCAAGATTAATATAATCAGAATTTGTGTTTCAAAAACAGAAACTAATTGTTAGCAATTTTTGATGTGGAAGGAGTCTTGCTTGACGCTGAATATCTTCCCATTCTTGCAGAAAAAATAAACAAGCAAGACGAAATCTGGGAAATCACACGAAAAGGAATCCAAGGTGTGATAAACTGGGAAGAAGGACTACGAACACGTGTAGAGACTCTAAAAGGAATTAGATATGAGACGTGCAAAGAAGTTGCTGATTCCCTTCCAATAATGACTGGTGCAAAAGAAGCATGCAAAGCTCTCAAGGCAGCAGGATGGAAGCTTTTGGCAATCTCTGGTGGATTTACTATCATGACTGACAGATTAAAAAATGAACTAGATTTAGATCATGTGTTTTCAAATGAACTGATCTTCAAAGATGGAAAACTTGAAGGTGTCAAGGTTCATGTAGACTCGGACAAATCAAAATCTGCACTGATCAAAGTAAAAGAATGGAATGAAAAAAAAGATGATATCGTAGTTGTGGTAGACGGTGCAAACGATATAAAGCTCTTTGATATTTGCGGACTGGGTGTTGCCTTTAGAGCACAGGATGTAGTAAAAGACTTGGCAACAGTAACACTTGAAGAAAAAGATCTCTCAGGACTAATTGGGCTAATCAACAAGCACTATGGCATCAAGATAGAGCTACAAACTGTTGTATAAATTCGGTATTATTTTAAATGGTATTACTTCAGAATCACTAAATGACAATTCAAATAATCCCTATTCAAATTGACAAGGACATACAAGAACACGACGATATAGTTAATCTAATATTATCATCGCCATCAAAACCCGAAATTCAAGATGGTGATATTCTAGTAATCACACAAAAAATAATATCAAAGCAAGAAGGCAGCATTGTGAGTTTATCTCAAGTGACACCATCTCTTTTGGCTACTGGAATAGCAAGCGAGTACAAAAAAGACCCCCGGATAATTCAACTAATACTTGATCAAACAAAGCGTATTGTGCGAATGAATGATGGAGTAATCATTGTAGAAACTCCACACGGATTTGTTTGCGCCAATGCAGGTGTAGACGAAAGTAATGTAAAAGACGGACATGTCACTATTTTACCAAAGAATTCAGACGAGTCTGCAAAAAAGATACAACAAGAGATACAAAAAAAGACTGGAAAAAACGTTGCAGTTATTATATCTGATACATTTGGCAGGCCTTTCAGGGAAGGACAGACAAACTGTGCAATAGGAATTTCAGGAATCTCTTCAATCACTGACTATGTTGGGACAAAAGATACTTTTGGAAAAATATTACATGTGACTGCAATAGCAATAGCGGACGAGATTTGTTCTGCTGCTGAACTTGTCATGGGAAAGTCTCTGCAGACTCCAATTGCTATAGTTAGAAATTACAAAATTTCCAATTCAGAGGGTTCGGTAAATGATCTTTTAAGAAAAAGATCAACTGATCTTTTTAGATAGATAAAATAAAGATTATATGATAAACCATGCAGCGAATAACCGTTGAACCTTTTAAAAGCAGAACTGCACTGTCACAACCAGTTTTCCAATTTTCAACTTGATCTAACTGAACCGCCATATGACTGTGGTATAACCATTACAGAACAACTAGAACAAGCTTACAGACTAGGGCTTGATGTATTATTTGTAACAAATCACAACACCCTTGATGGTTATTCTTCTTTACTAGAGTATCAGCAGCATCATGAACGACTAAAAGATGTCCATGTGTATCCTGCGGAAGAAATCACTGCAGACAGTGGAACACATGTCATTGCATATGGAATTTCTGAAACTATAAAACCAGGTCAGAGTATTCCCGAGATTCTTGACAAGATAAAATCACAGAGTGCGGTCTCATGCGCGCCACATCCTTTTGGTTTAAGCAATGGATTACGTGAAAAAACAATCTTGTGTGATCTGATTGAGGTTTTCAACAGTAATAACGTGGATAGATACTCTAACATAAGAGCAGCTCACTTTGCCAAAATTAATCACATGGTTGAAGTGGCAGGAAGTGACTCGCACGTACTTTCAACACTTGGTAGGTGCACTAACAATATAGATTCAGAAAACACACTTGATGACATACTTGATGCCATGAGAAAAGGCAGAATTACTATTGGAGAGACTGGATACATAACAAGTAAAGAAATGATTGAACATGCAAAGTACAAAATCGGAAACTCAAAAGATTACATCATAAAATATTTCAAACAAAACCATCCTCATCTTACTGGCATGTGTTCTATTTTGATTAGAATGTTTGAATCTAACCCAAACAGTCTTCTTTGGACATCAATCTATAAAGTTGGAGTGCATCTATCAACAAGACTCTCAAACAAAGTAAATTTCAAAAATTATGATCATACAATTTTGTATGAGCGCAACTTGAGAGCAATACTGCCAATGATCCTGCGTTAATAAAACATTCTTGCAGGCAAGAATAGATTTTAATATTGTTGGTTTGGTTTTAAATTTAAGTGAACTGATATTTCAGAATTAGGCGCAACTAAAGTAATCGATGTACGCGGTATGTTTTGCCCCGAACCAGTGTTCAGGACAAAAATAGAAATGGAAAGAATGACTGTAGGAAACGTACTCAAAGTAATTGCAGATGACCCAGCTTCTGAGGAAGACATCTCAAGATGGGTTAACAGAAACGGTCACCAGCTATTGGAAATTAAAAAATCCGATAAAGACATTGAATTTACTATTAAAAAGGTGAAATAATAAAGTGGCAACCAAAGTCATAAGTGATTCAGAGACTCTAAAGAAAATTGGAAATACTCCTCTTATAAAATTAAATTCTGTATCTTCTGACAGAGTCAGCCATCATGCTAAATTAGAATCACACAATCCATTTGGTTCTGTAAAGGACAGAGCAGCCTACTGGATGATAAAAGACGGAGAAGAAAAGGGCCGTCTAAAAAAAGGGGAAAGCATAATCATCGAACCAACATCTGGTAATACTGGAATAGCACTAACTGGTATAGCAAATCTGCTTGGTTACAAAGTGGAGATCGTAATTCCTGAAAAGGCAAGCGAAGAAACAAAGAAGATTATTGATTCACTTGGCGCAAAATTATTCCAAACAAGTGATGACCTGTGTCCCAAAGTAGGTGCTGGAACCGATCAAAGCATCGCACTTGCAAGGGCCATATCGTCTGCAAGACCTGACATTTACTATATGCCAAACCAATACGAAAATGAAGCCAACTTTATGGGTCATTACAAGGGAACTGGACCAGAAATTTGGGCACAAACCCAAGGTAAAGTTACCCACTTTCTTACAGGTGTTGGTACAGGTGGAACAATAACTGGAATCTCAGCTTATCTCAAAGAACAAAACCCTCAAGTCAAGACAATAGCAGTTCAGCCTCAACAAAATCATCTCATCCAAGGATTACGTAACTTTGTCGAGTCTGATAAACCAGTCCTCTTCAAGAAACGCGAGAATTTAGTTGATGACTGGATGACTATAACAAACGAAGAAGCCTTTGCTGCAGTAAGAAAATTGTTTGAAACTGAAAAA
>DATIAR010000083.1:0-46731 GCA_035457865.1 Nitrosopumilaceae archaeon | reverse complement strand
CTTTGGATAGCCATATGAGCCTACAAAGACAGATGGAGGGGTGGAGCCACTAATAAAATCAGAAGAAAAGAGATTGCCATATTTTGATAAATATTCATTCCAGTTAGATTCTATTGCTTTTCTTATTTCAGCTGCAGTTCTCCCCAACAACATCTATGTTGTATAGCAAGTAATAATCTTGTATAATTGGCTAACATTCACCTCTAGTTAATTTGTTATACAAAATTAGAACCATGAATCTGGATCGGCGTTCAAATTAATTTAATAGGTCCATATATCTGGAAAGAAATAACATGGCTGACTCTGAAACTTTTGGCATAGAAAAAGGATATGGCCAACAAGCTGTTGAATTTATGAATCAAGAAGCAAAAAAAGAAGGATGGGATTTTGAAGCTAGGTTGTATAATTATGAAATAGAAACAAAAAATTTTGGTCCATTTGAAATGTTTTCATGGATGGGCAATGTCAAGGCTGCACGTGACCTTGTTATTAGAGCAAGTAAACGCTTCAAAATTAAAGTAATTGAAGGCGCATACAAATCAAAGCTCATATTGTTAAGACGTGAGAAAACGGAATATGCCTTGGTTAGAAAAGGTGATAGAACAATTGGTCACCTTGAATTTTCTGCGCCAAGAATCAAAAATAGCAAATGGATAGTTAAATTAGAAGAAAGAAGATAATATCATTGCAGTTTTGTTTTTGCCAACATCTGCGCTACTCTAAGAGGCTCTGGTACAGATCCTTGAAGGGTCATAGCGTTTAGTAGATTTTTTGCTTCCTGCATTGTACATCCTTCTATTCTCACAAATACGTCATGTCCTGTATGAAGAGAGATTCTTGTTCTCTGACCAAGCCGATGATATTCTTCAATTTTTAATTGATAAGAATCAGGAAAATGGTATTTTATAGCATCTTCGATTCCTTTAGAGTCTTCATATGTCACTCCGATGACTGGTATTTTTAGCCGATCCCAGATTTTTTTTATATCAACTATATTGTACATCGATATGATAAGACCTGAAACCATTACAAAACTAATGTCATCACGATTTAGTTTTTGATGCATTTGTAATATGGCATCAGTTGCATCATTTCCTTCTATTGTACTGTATCCAAATACAAAACCGTCTATTATAAAATCCCGTCGCATTACAACTCCGGCTAGATGTGAGGTCTTTTCGTTTTCTTTGAAACTTTCTGCAACAGCAAGGCCCCTAAGTCCTTTTTTTTCAATGTGAAGATGGTTCATCTTTTTTCATCTTGAATCTTCGATAAACCAAGCATATCACTGTAAGAAATATTGCAGTGATTGCAGACCACGTAGCAAATGCAATAATGTCTGGATTTGTCATACAATTATAATCTCATGTCATAATTTAGTTATGTTGTCTTCCATCTCTTGAATAGTTTATGTTCTATATTGAATTGGTCAAGACACTTTCCTACAGTATGGTTTACCAAATCATCTATTGTTTTAGGTTTGTTATAAAAACCTGGAATTGGAGGAAGAATTGTCACGCCTATTCTTGCCAGCTTTAACATATTTTCCAAGTGAATACTACTAAATGGCGTCTCTCGTACAACCAAAACAAGTTTTCGTGATTCTTTTATTGTCACACCAGCAGCTCTTGCTACAAGTGTTTCATCATACCCGTTTGCGATTGCAGACAAAGTCTTCATGCTACATGGAATCACAATCATTCCATCGGTTTTGTGTGTACCACTAGAAACACTGGCTGCCATGTTAGAATCATCAGAATAGCTGTCTACCAAAGATTTGATATATTTTAGATCATATTTTGTTTCTAAAAGTAGGCATTTTTTTGCCCATTCTGAAATGATTAGATGCGTTTCAATTTTCAACCGCTTTAAAGATTCAAGCATTTTTATTCCATATATGATTCCGGTGCTTCCAGTAATTCCGATAACTAGTCTCATGTATAGTTCACCATACAAAAAGAAAATAGAGTTTCTGCCATTTTAATTAGATTATTTTCCCACTACCAACTATTCTTATCGTTTGGGACTCGGGTTTAAGAAGAACGCAAATGTCGTTTTTTTCAAATACAGCGGGCTTTCCTAATGACAACTTCATAGGGTTTAGAGAAGTTATCTTTGCAGGCCTGATTTGCAGGCCTATATTGACTAGAAACATTTGATTTTCTGCCAAGTCACCTTTGAAAAATGCATTTTGATTATAATCCAGAGTTATCTCTTGCGCAACTATCATAGAATCAGGTATGCATAGGATGTCCCCTCTTTGAACATCATCGGGGGTTATTCCTTTTACTGAGAGACCCACGCGCGCAGGAGAAACTGCTTCGTCCACAGCATCATCATGCATTTGTATTGATTTTATTATAACATCAGAGCCTTTTGGCAAGAGTTTGAGATTATCGTATGTCTTTACTTTACCTTGTACTACTTTACCCAGTATTACAGTTCCAACACCCTTGACATCAAAACAGTGATCTATCACAATTCGGACATTGCCGTCATTTGATATTGGTTGCAATAGTTCCGCTTCTTTTTTTAGATCTGTAGATTCAACTAGTTTGTATTGTTCCACTACAGTTCCTTTTATCATAGCAAGAAGTTTGTTTCTGTCAACATCATAGGAATGGCTTAACAATCCTTGAGTTTTTTTTAAACTATCTAGTGCAACTATTTGTTCTCCCGTAAATTTGTCAAGTTTTGTCACATAAAATAGAACATATTCACCCATGTTTATTGCTTGAAAGAGGGGTTGAATCTTTTCAGGAAATCCGGTTGGCAAGGTCCATGTCTTGACAGACTCTGATTCTTTTTTGTCATATATGGTAAGGTCTGTAGTAGTGCCTTTTTTGCCAAATTCTTTTGCAACTGCTTCATCACCAAGTAAAGTATAGTTAATCGATTTCATTTTGTCACGTGTGTGGATTCATCAAAATTTTGCTTGTAAAAAATCTTTGTATGAATTATTCTTTGAGTTTACTTTCCTTAAATGCCTCTGACCCGTACCAACAATATCTGAAATAGTCAAGGCACCATTCATGAAACGCTTTGTCTTGGCTGTAAAACATCTCACTTATGTCAGCCTCATCATCTAAAGTTGGAAACATCACGCATGCTTCATGTTCGCTCAAAAATACACCTATTTTGACATCTTTTCTCATTTTTCTTTCAACTAAGCCATTTTTGGTCAATGTCTTAAAATCAAGTTTATCAATCAGTTGTTTTCTACCTTTTGGAACAATCGTGGATTCAGAAAAGATAGAGTTTATCTTTACATCTTTTTTTGCTTTGTTTGCAATCGGTTCAAGGAGGTCAAGTGGTTCTTCCAACAAAATGCCGTAAATGTACTCATTTGCATTTTCAATAATATTTTTCCATCGCTCCATAACTTTTGTGAATCCTTTGATGTGTTGATTTTGTTCTAGCGCACCGATTCTTTGAATATATTTTTGTGGAAGGTCACCAAAATCATGATTTTTAAAATATTTTTTATTTGCTGCCACAAAAGCTAAAGAGGGAATCTGATTGCATACCGTCATACCGTATACTGTAAGATGATAACTACCGTCTGTGTCTTTTTCGATAAGTTCTGCCTTTACAAGCCTTTCAAAGTTTCTAAATACTTCAGGTACAGTAGCACCTAGTTCCTTAGCAATAACAGAAACTTTGGATTTTTTGGCAAAGAGACGAAATATTATTTCTAATCTTTGTTCACTGGCAAACTCCAAAAAATCACGTGCTATTTCGTGGGAACGCACATGCTAGTATTGAAAACAACGAAATCTAAAGATTATGTAAAACTATGATTCTGGCCAGTTTGAGCCGCATTCTGGGCACACTCCTCTATATCCATGATATTTTGGATCTAAAATGACATACGCATTTTTAGAGCCGCAGCTCTCACATTCTATCGTCGTTTTACTCATATTTTTATTCGAGATTACCTTGATATTAGTATCAGTTAACATCATAGCTAACTAGTTACACCCATAGCTAAATGATTTATTCACAATGAACAACACTGTGGATATCTGCACCCTTAAACATCTAGTACAACATATTCCTAGCAGATCTGTGACAGAAATATAATATTTTTAAATTACAGTTCCGCCACTACCGCCTTCAATCATAATATTGTACGTGATTTCCACCACCAG
The DNA here is from genome assembly GCA_035457865.1 of Nitrosopumilaceae archaeon. Taxonomy (GTDB): domain Archaea; phylum Thermoproteota; class Nitrososphaeria; order Nitrososphaerales; family Nitrosopumilaceae; genus UBA8516. Next base: position 42,580 of record DATIAR010000083.1, on the reverse strand, counting down.
TTTCATCAATGTGAATATGGTAAAAGCATGATAATAACCCAATTTTGTAAACAAGCTGAATATTTGCATTTTTAGAAAGTGTGTCTTATCAGTTTGCCAATAGAACAAGAGATTGGAAAGATGGTGAATGAAAGAGCTCTGTAGAAAGTGTGGCGAGCAGTTACTAGAGTTTTCCTTCTGCATTAGATGTAAGGAGTTAATACAACAAATATGTAGTGGATGTAAACAAACTACAGAAGAGCAGTTCCATCAGTATTGTGTATATCAATTGCAAATACTAAAGATGTTTCCAATTACACCTGACCCCTGGTTAGAAAAACGCAAAAAATCAGATGTCATTCCACAATCGATTTCACACATTAAAAATAATAAAACAATACCAGCATATGAAAAAAATAATGTCATTCTTGCAATAGCAAAGGTACTAGAAGAAATTGGCAAACCTGTACTAGAGCAAGTATGTAGTAGAATATATTCAAAATACAATTGTTATTTAATCGAATGTTATGACAATCCAGAATATCTGGCCGATGTATTAAAAGAGCTGTTTGGTTCCGCCTACAAAAAAATCATAGAAAGAATTGAAGAAAGTGTGGAAGACTATGTACCAGAGGAGCCAATTCAGGACTTTCTTGCAATTATCAAATCTACTCGATAGTGAAGACTAAGGCGCTCGTTAACTTTCAGTCTCCAAGGTATGAAGGATGATTTTTCTGTTTTTTGTAAAAAAACAAAGCCTAGTTTTTTTAGTTCATTTCTTAATGATTTTGAATCCAATCTAACTCTAACAGAGTTTTTTCCTCTCTCAAAGTCATAAGGATCAGAAATTATCAATATTCCTTTTACTTGAGATGATACAACTTTGAGAAAATCAAGCGGTTCGATTAGTTCTAAAACGTTCAATCCTACTACCAAATCAAATTTACTTTTCCCAAATGGTGGAAAAAGTGAATTTGCTACAAAATAATCCACATTTTTGCAGTTATTTTTTTTGGCTTCCAAAATAGCAAAAAATGACTGATCTATACCAAAGACAGTCTCGTGTTTTTGTGCCAAAATTTTTGTAATATGTCCTATCGAACAACCATGTTCCAGAGCAAGTCTAGATTTAGGAATTTTTTGAAGTGAGTTTTTTATGTGTGAGTAAAATTTTGATTTTAAACTATTTTGATATGTGATGACCCAGCGTTTTTCTAGATTAGTTATATCCTCATGATTCTTATTTATTTTTGCAAGTGAATCTTTTAGCATCGTTTTCAATTTAGAATTTTTAGTACTAATCATAAGATGACCTCCTAATTGCGTCCTGTTGGAAAGATAAGCCGGGAGATTAGGCCATAATATAGGAACTTTTGAAACTATTGGATATTTTGTACCGCAGTTTTTGCATAAAATAATACCTTCGTCGATCTCATCAGATTTTTCAAATACTTGTAACTCTAATTCAGACTTGCAATTAACACATCGTATATATCTTAAACTAGATTCATGCATCCTAATTCAAGACTTGATTTCTACAAAAGAGTCTTTTGGATAATAAATCAGATCGACATAATGAAAAAGACACAGTCAACAAACGCATCAAAAGCTAGCTCCTAGTTGGCATTGATTCAATACCAGTACTTTTATGATATTGATTCAACCATATATCATGAAAGCAAAGTTTAACACTTCATGTACGTCATGTGGAGACCAAATAAAAACCGGTAAGGAAATTGCAAAAGACCAAACAGGAAAATGGGTTCACAAATATTGTGCGGCCGAAGATTCAGACCTTCCTTGAGAATTATTGTAAGAATCTAGGAATTTTTTTAATAATATGAGATAATGAAACTCTTCCTGGTCCTGCTACAATGATTGATAGGACGCTTACCAGTAATAACAGTTCTAGCTCAAAACCGCCTTGTCCTGTCAAGTTTGAGGCATGTTTTACGTGAAAAATTACTCCAAGCGCGATTATAGATAATATCGAGGCAGAAATTCTTGTCAAGACCCCAATAATTAAAAGAATTCCAGGTACAAATTCCGCTAGGGCGATTAAAAACTGCATCTCAGCTGGAATTCCAATTCGATTTAAAAATCCAACAAAGCCAGGATCAAATTTTCCCAAGCTATGAGCAATGAATATGGTTCCGACAACTACTCTAACTCCGAAATGAACAATATCGTGTAACTTGCTCTCCCTAAATTTTGCTTCAGTCAACTCTTGAAATTATTTTTACAGACCACTTAAAGTTAACTATATTTTTTTGGCAAATGTCTTAAAATCTGATTCATACCAGATCGTTTTTGCTTCCTTGTATCTTGGTAATTTTGCATTAATAGCAATATGTGAAAAATTATTCTTTCCTAAAGCGCCATGCCAATGCAATTTGTGTGCTGGTATGTAGACAGCATCGCCTTTCGCAAGATTGACGCTTTCGGTTTTTTTGATTTTAACAAAAGGGTCAGTTTGTCTGGCAGAATACATCACAAGCATTCCCTTGCCACCAGTAGGAATTAGTATTTGGCCTGCCTGATGATAGTGAATTTTTGTTCTTGCCCCTCTTTTGAAAGTCACATGATAAATTTTTTCTTCTTTTGACTGTATCACTTTTGATATGTCTTGTAACAAAACATGTCCCACAAAGTAATTTTGTGTTTTTTCCACCAGTTTTTTATCCATTTTCATCGTAAACACATTTCCTTTTTCCAATTAATACTCATGTTATATGTATCAATAATAATCCATTGGTACTTCATATTGATTCTCAAGGGTGAAAATCATCTTTAATCTTTAAATTCAAAGTTTTTGTTTATGTTTTGACGAGAGCGCTACTTATACGATGTTGCTCTCTCCACCATATTCTGTTATGGCGTTCTCGTCAGATTAGATTTAAAGATTATAGAATTCATAGAGTAAATAATAAAAAACTACAACCGTATTAGCCTGATTTTAGGATCTTACCTAACGTTACAGTATCAAGATTTGATCTTATCTTCCCTCTTTTGATATCGTTATTCCATTGGTTTACTTTGTCGAATTTCTTCTTATCATGTATGACACTTTGTGCAAGGTTTTTGTCAATTTTCCAATATTCTATAAGAGATTGCACGGTATATTGCAGATCAGAATCATTTAGTATTGGCCAGTGTCTGCAAACCAGATTTTCTATAGACATTGAAAATAACCCAAGGCGTTTTCTTAGCATAGCTAAAAGTTCCGTGATTCTGTGCGGATCTTCTAATGCGCCATATGAAACAGATATCATTTTCCCATCCTGATTACTTTTCTCACTTTGGATAAAACTTAGTTTAACTGAATCCACCTTTCCCGTAATGTTTAGATGATCATCGTCTTGTTGTATTTTTCCTCCAAGTTCAGTTATCATTGCAATAAACGCATCAATTCGTTCTTTCTCAATTTTATCAAGGTGCATTGTCAATGTTTCTGTTTTTTTCTCATCTTCCAATTCAATTGCTTCAGATGATCGTTGTAAATCTATTTTGACAGATGCAAGAACTGATCTTATTAGATCATAATCCTCTTCGTCAAAACTCATAAAATCTGTTATTTTTTTATCTGATCTAAATCTCAGAAGAGCACTGATAATTTCTTCTGGAAGATTTTCCAGATAATCAGTTTTGATAAACCCAACTTGATTTTTTTTGTCTGTTTGCCAGTATGCCTTTATGGGTTCCAACTGTGTTACTATGACATTATACGCAGCACGTTTTTCCATTGGTACTAACGTTGGTTTTCCCTCACCTGTGATTGTGCGGAAATATTTTTCGGTTTCAAGATCAGTTGATTTTAGCACTGTGCCAAGTTTTACCTTTAATACAAATTTTTTTCCAGAAATATCAAGTGCTTTCCAAGTACGTGATGGAGGATCAAACTCTTGCCAAGATTCGTTTTGGGTAATCTCAATTTCAGCTAATTCTCCTAGTCGTCGTATCTCTGGTTTGTACAGTTTTTCTAAGACTTTCACATGATCTTCCAAGGTATGAACAGTAACGCCTACCCCCCAAAGAGAGTCAAGGAAATCCTTGCGATTAGATTTATCCAAGATACAAGTCCAGCGTCGGTTTATTAATTTCGGTCTGACGTTGAGCTTATTAAGAATCCGATCTATTTTGTTTTGTTGTGAAAAGTGAATTGAGCTAATCTTTGTAAAAGTTCCCTTGTAAGTTTCACAAAGATTAGGCATTCCTCTAAAAAAACACGCATCGCAATATTCGAGTGGATCCAATCTAAATTACCTTCATTTTAGATTAAACTGTGAAAATCTCCTATATTCATGTATACATTGGCTGTAAGTTTAGCAATATTTTTTATTTGACAAATTATATCTTATTGAAATGACAGAACTTTCTCTAAACGATAAAATGATCCTGCTTCAGCATGCCATAAACAAGTATGAAACAGAGAACGTTCTAATTGAAAAACTTAAAGACATTCTTTCAGAAAAAGACATCAATATGACATTGGACACTTTAATTGGTACACAAAAGGTTCGCAGAATTGGTCCAGATGTTTTACAAAACAACATCAGTCATACAGGCGAGCTCCAAGATCTACCAGATCACTTGAAGACCATAGTGGATAAATTATAAATTAGTTCTCATTCACAAATACTAAAGTTTATTGAGAAATTGTTTCCTGAATTAATGGAAAGTAAGATTCGATTATCTCACCAATCATCATCATTTCTTCAGTAGTGGCCTGACGCTGGTATTTGAGTTTAAAGGCAGTCATAGTGCTTCCCAAAATCTGACCAACTATGCTTCCATAAAGAAAGTCATATTCATGCTCAAACTTCCAATCATTTTTTAATTTAGGATATTCTTCTTTGAGTTTTGGAATACTCATGACTATCACATGTATATTTTCTTCAATAATTTTATGAAATTCGGGAGTAAGCGACATTAGAATATCTTTAGAATTAGATGAATTTAAGATTAGTACTGCCACGCGCTTGTTATATTGTTCCACCAAGCACGATAGAATTTTGGATCTTTTTTGATTTCTTCGTTTATTCTTTGTTCTAATGCAAAATACATATTTTCCATAGCATCAATTCCGCCATCGGCAAATAATTCTTTTCCAATTTCATGCACTCGCTCTTTTTTTTCAGGATATTGTTTGGCTTCTGGATCGTTTTGTAAACAAAATGTTAAAAGATCAATCATTTCCTCTTCAAGCATTGCATCCAATTTAATCCAATATTATGAATATCAAGTTCTATAAAAAATCTAATAAAAAACAAACTCAATTATTGTGCATGGTTTTAGATGTGTTAACTGCTGTTTTTTACTATTCATTTAGGTATAATTTTATTTTAGCACTAATTCTAAAAATAAAAAAGGTATGAATGGAGTTATTTATCTCCAATCAAAAAGAGTACATTTGCAGTTGTTGTGACATCTTGTTCAGACTGGAAGATTGGTGCAGAAGTTTTTACCTCATATCCTGCATCTGCTCGTGAATAGTAAGGTATTGGTGGTGGCGGATAGTTAAAGTCTGATAGTGACACCAGTTTTACTCCTATTATTTTTTGTCCTAAAGGATCTAGTGCTAGTTCAGCCTTTGACTTTGCATTCATTACTGCCTTTCCAATGAGGTCGTCTTGGATGGTAAGTTGTTTTTCAGGAGAGAGTGAAAAGTAGACACTGTCTACTCTGTTTGCACCTGCTTGTACTGCCGCATCTATAATATCACCACCTATGGTCAACCTTTCAGTTTTTACAGATATGATGTTAGATACCCTGTATCCAGTCAGCTCTGATCTTACATATACTCCTGTCTTTGGATCAATGATGTTATCATAGATAGGGTAGATGCTAAAGCTTGAAGTGCGTATTTCATCTTCTGTAATGCCTAGGTTTTCGATTGCGTCAATAACTTGGTTCATTGCTTCATTGTTCAGATCAATTGCTTCAGTTGCAGTCTTTGCTTGTGTCTCTACACCAAATTGTATGTTTAAGAGATCGGGATCAACCGAAGTGTTTGCAGTTCCAGTTACTGAAATTGTTTTTTCTCTAGATGGAGGAATAACCTGTTGTGCAAAAGCCTGTTTTTCAGATGTCTGCATGCTAGCAACAGCTGAGCTTGCAATTATTGCAATAGCTGCAAATGCTACCAACATGATTTTGTTTGTATTTGTTGTCATTACCACCAGTATAGTCAACAGCGTTTATAGGCTTTGATTAAATTTGAATTTAATCTAATTTTTTACTAAAAAATTATAAAATAAGGCGTGATTACTTGGTATTTTTATTTTCAAATGTTTAATTTGAAAATTTCATTTGAGAATCTACAGGATCACAAATTCTTTGTTATTGTTTTCTTTTTTCTTCTAAGATAAAATCGTGTTATGAAAAATCCACATAGAAATATTGCTGCACCACCTAGCAATGCAATCAATAACATCATTGGTTCACTTACAAAAATTGACGGTTCCGGTATTACTCCACCTTGACTAAGAGGAGCATCTGCTGGTTGTGTTAGTTCAGAAGATGGAGCAGACTCGGTAGTTTTCATCATCATTTCTGGTGTTTCTTCTACATCTGGCGATGCAACATCTGAAACCACATTATTATTTGCGAGTTTTTGGGTTGCATAAATTATTGGAGCACTAATAGCTAAAGCTATAAAGCTTGCCATGTATTGACGCAGTTTTAATAAAACTGACTCTCTTCGCGGGTTTGAATTGACTCCATTAATCATAGGCTCTTCTGGCGGAATTATCACAAGGGCAGTTTTTACTGGACCGTAGAATTTCATCTCCTTGTTTTTTGAGCTTAATTCTATTTTTTCTACTTTAACTAGTCCTACACTTAGTAGGCGGTTAATGTGCCAGTTAATCAATGGCAATGAAATGTTAAGCGCTTTTGCCAGGTCGTTAGGGCTAGCAACACCTTGCGATACTTTGCCAAAGATGGCTCTTCCCGTATCATTAGCAAGCTCTTCGCCTATGATTTTAATTCGTTCATCTTCTGTACTTATTATTTCAAGATATTCTTCAGCCTTAACTGATAGATTGGAATCTGAATTCTTTTCATTGATATCTTCAGGCATCGTTTTGTTATTGATCATCAGTTTAAAATATGTTATTTTAGATATGATGATTTCGAATCTATTATACACAGACTTTAAGTACAAAGATAAAAAATACGACCTTTGTGATACTATGAACGAGATACAAACAACGCAACTAGCAATGGTACGTGCAAGCACTCGTCAACCGCTGATATCAACCAACCATAAAGAAAAGAAACCTTTTGGAAGCAATTGCACAGTAAAATCATGAAAAAGTGTCTTATTTGTGGCTGCAAGGATCATCGCCTAGTGGGTTGCACTATGCACTGGTCAAAGCGCTGCAGTTGTCATAAAGAAAAATAAAATTCGAATGCAAACACGGAATGTATAATATATCATATTCATCCCGTTTAATTAAATAAGATCAGATTTTTGTTTTTTCTGATTCTGTTTTTAGTTGTATTATAGAACGTAAAATTAGACTGGAGAGTCCAAGATTTGAGGTTAGAAATGCTGCAGCTTCTTCTAATGCGTTTTTACCTCGATAGCCTTCATCATATGTCATTTCAATTTCTCCTTTGTCAGTCTCGACTTGAACTGTCATCAAGGAATAGGGACCAAGTTTTTCGTCATATTTTTGAAGATAAAGACACAGTTGGATTTTTTTTATAGTAAATCCCTGTTCAATAAAATTTCCGCCTGACAATAAAACAATTGTTTTATCTGGCGCTTTATTGATCCTTTGTGGATTTATGACATCAATTACTTTCACAATCTATAAAACATCATTGTGACTAAATAGGATTATCATCTAATAATTGAATTCTAGACACAGAACCCGCCTTTTTCTTTATTATAGATTTCATAAGAAATTTTTTCAAGTAATTTCATTTTTGATTTTAGTGCTTTTTTGTTATCATCATAGTTTTTCTTTTCCACTAATGTTTGGAGACGTATTAACTGCTCCATGGTTAAAACTCTCAGTCCTTTTTTTGATACGATTTCCAATAAAATCAGTCGTTCTTTATCCTCATCTTCGATGAACGGTGCCATATAATTTAATAAAATTTTGGGTTTTTAGGTTAATCTCTTGTTCTAGGCAATTTACCGTACTTGTCAAAGGCTTTTTGTACATCAGGATTTGCAAATCCATGCTGGACATTTTGATCCTTGAGAAGACCAATAATTTCTACCCTAGTCATAGAGGCAGTCTTAGAAAATGCCTTCCTAGCATCTTCAAATGTGCCACCGTTCTTTAGCACATCATTCATGGCAGCACGAGCAAGATTGACCTTTTGTTCTTGATAATTGAATTGGCTCCAAAATATGCTATGGTGAGTTCCGTTTACCCCAGAAAGGAATTTTGTAAATGATGCTCTTGGAGTGAAATTTTCCATTTCTTTATTCATACGTGCAAGGTCATTTTGGAATTTTTCTTGCGCTATCTTTCTTTGAGTATCAAGTAATTTTTTGTGTTCTGTCATTGCTAATTGTTTTTTTTGCATCTCTGCGATTTTCTTTTTAGAGATTTCAATGTTCTTTAAAACTTTCATTAGAAGTGGATTCTTCTTTATCTCATCAGTAGCTTTTATTTCTGGTAGATTGTCTATTGAGCTTGCGGCAAAAGCTGAATTGTTTGTATATAGTACAAACACAGCTAGTGCAGTCATTGTAGTTATGCCAACTGTACTTCTGTTTTTGATTGTCATTAATTGTTGAGAATCTTAATTTAGTATATACCGATTACGTAGAAATGGTAAGCAAGTCTTATTAGCATAAATCAATTTGTTCGATCTAATTTAGGAATTCTTTCCGCGTTCGTTCCAAGAACCTAGAGTATATTCTTAATCTTTCAAGTGTTTGTGCAAGCTTCATTTCTGTTCCAGGCGTGGGATGTAGCTTAAAGAACCATCTTATTTCTGGTTCTTTTTTACTGTCATACACTGAAGATATTGTACCTACAACCCTGTTTATAAGAGGGCTGCCAACCCCGAATTTTTTCACGATCTGGTTCCAATTCTTTTTTACCCATGGCCAGACAAGTTTTCTACCATATGGATTTGTAGCCATCCGCATGATTGGCAAATGAAGGTTTTGAGAACGTACTTCTTTTGTTAAAACAAACTTTAATGTTCTTGCAAGCAAACACTCATCTTGAAAAGTAGATAATGCTCCAAGAAATCTCAACTTTTCTTCTTGCATTGTTGCTTTTCTGAACAGTTTTAGCAGAATTTCATAGGTTTTATCATCTCCTCCCCATGCTACAAGTGAGTATACTACACTGCGAAGATCTGGGTGAAGAGAGTCTGGGTTTTTCAAAAATTCATTGAATCGCTTCTTGGCTTCTTCAAGTATTTCTTCATGGCCTAGCCTGCCAAGTGAACCTATCACAAGACTTCGAAGAAGTGCAGTAGTGTGTTTTTCTTCTGCCTTTTTATCCCATCCAAGCCTGTCAAATAATCTTTGAAAATGTTCCTTGTTGTATTCTTTTATCTCATCCCAAAAAACTTCCCCTGAAGTTACGAGATATAGAAAGTCTAGGCTCCCCGCTAGATCTGATGAAACAAGATAATCATCTTCATCAAGATATGATCTTGCAAAGTCAAGAAATTTCTTAAGAGTGATTTGACCAGACATGCATAACGCAAAAAAATCATGTTGCAAACCCCAGCGATCTGTGTTGCTTAGAATTTTCTGTTCTACCAATTCTTTGAATTTCTCTACTGTTTCCTCATCATACTTTACTCTATACATGCCCATCTGACTAGAGTTTAGCTTAAACCAATCAGTATCTTTCAAGGCAATTGTCTCTGATTGTCTTGTCATTAGTTTGAAAGTTAGACTGTCAGCAGTTTTGACAGAAACTGGTATTATCCATCTTCCTTTCTGAGACTTACTTTCGTTTTCTGCAAGATATCTTTTTTGTGTGAAAGATATTGTGGAATCTTTTGTAGTAACTTCAATTATTGGGTACCCTATCTGTTTTATCCAGCTGTTCATCATTTTTCTAACCGGCTTTCTTGAAACTTTTTCTAATGCGTTCCAAAGGTCCTCAGTTGTGGCATTAGAGTACTTGTGTTTTGTAAGATAGTTTTTCAATCCATTACGAAAATTTTTCTCCCCCAGAAAGTTCTCAAGCATTCTAAGTACAGTACCACCTTTGTTGTAGCTGATCTCATCAAAAATTTCTCTGACCTCAGATGGCTTGTTTACTTTAACATCAATTGGATGTGAAGTTTTTAGCGCATCAAGACTCATTGCTCCGCTAGTCTCACCAATTAGAAATTGATCCCATAGATCCCAATTTGGATAATAGTCATGAACAGCTTTTGTGGCCATAAAAGTTGCAAAGCTTTCGTTAAGCCAAAGATCATTCCACCACTTCATTGTAACAAGATTACCAAACCATTGATGAGCAATTTCGTGAGATATTACCTCTGCAATGTGTTGTTTTGTTTCAGTTGAGGATGTCTTGGGATCATACAGAAGTATGGTTTCTCTAAATGTAATGGCACCCCAATTTTCCATCGCTCCTGACGCAAAATCAGGGACGGCAATCATGTCAAGTTTTGGAAGAGGATATGGAATCTTAAAGTAATCCTCATACCATTTTAGGAATTGTTTTGTAAATTGTAATGATAACTTTCCCAGGTTTTTCTTTCCCCTGGTTGTAACAATTCTTATCATTGTTTTTCCAAGTCTGTCTTGTATGAATTCAAGATCTCCAACCCCTATGTAGAGCAAATATGTAGACATCACAGGTGTACGAGCAAATTTGTAGAGTGTTTTTTTGCCAACCTTTTTCTTTGATATGACAGGCATGTTTGATATTGCAGTAAGGTTGCTGTCCGTAATTACTGAAACATCAAAAGTTGCTTTTGCTTCAGGCTCATCCCAACAAGGAAACGCGCGTCTTGCATCTGCTGCTTCAAACTGAGTAGATGCCATGAATTTTGTTTTGCCTTGCTTGTCCTTGTACTCGCTTCTATACAGTCCGACAAGTTTGTCATTTAATATTCCAATAAAATCAATGAGAAGATCTGCTTTCCCTTTGATTTTTTTTGGCATGATGACTGTTAGTTCTTCATTTTTTTCATCCAAGTTTATTTTGGCTTTGATTGTTTCTCCCTTTATGATTACAAGGCAATTTTTTATTTTAATTTCAGCAGAGTTTAGAACAAATTTGTTTGTTGGTTTAGCAATATCAATAGCTATCTTTTCCTTTCCCATGAAAGTAAAATTTTTAAAATCTGGTTCAAATGTGATATCATAGTTTTTTGGCCAAACTAGTCTCATGAAAGTCTGTTTATTTTATTGGGTTAAGTAAGTCTATCGCATCCACGAGTCATAATAAAACACAATTAGAATACAAAACTAAATGTGTAACATAGTTAAGAGAATATTTCTATCTTAGGTCCTCTATATTCTTGTAAGGATCTTTTCTATGATCTTTGAATATGGTTATGTGATGGTATACACCAAATGTGAATATGACGTAGTACCAGATATAGAGAATATCCACGGCATGACCCTGATAATATGTGCCATCCAAGGCAGCAAACAGATATCCTGTATCTGCTATTGTCTCTAATATGATTGCAATGCACATTAGTGACCAGAGAAAATTCACTCTTCCTCCAAAAAATAACATCATACCAATTGTCGCAGGAACTAAAATAATTGCGTCGCCAATTGGATAAGCAATGGCAATAGAAAATTCTAATAAATTTGTGCCTCTATTTTCACCATATGTAATGTATAAAGTGGAAGTCAATACTGCAATAGATATTGCTAAAGCAGCAAAAATTATTTTTTTAGTAATCATTCCTTTCATTGGTTTAATATAAAATATAGTAAATACAAACAAAAATGGATATCCGGCTAGCCAGAATGCATCTGCTTCTGAAGGAAATAGTTCTTCACCTAGTGTCAGATTATAATATAATGAAATCCTCTCTGCAATAAACCACAAGATTGCAAAAATGAGAAATAGAATCCATGCTTTTCCATGATCTCCTTTAAAACCGAATCTCTTTGATATAATAACAGATACTATCACTAATGATATTGTTACAGGAATGTAAAGTGTCAATGAAATAATTGATGCCGTATCTTGCCCGAACAAATTTGCAATCAACAATATAATTCCAGTAGATGCAATTACAATTAACAGGAATTTTTTTAGATTAGAACTTTGTACGTTATTTTTCAATAGTTTTTATCATGGTGTTACTTACTAAAATGTTGCTTACTAAAATATTACCTTGTAATTACTGTCAAAAATTCTTTAATTGGTTTAATATTATCATATTCATCTAGGTGTTTATGAATTGATTCTATAACATTTAATGAAGCGTCGCCATACAAGTCTTGAAGTATTTGTTTTAAAAATTCTGGATTGTCAAGACAATCTGATATAAAACATTTGTAATTAGAATACAGAGCGCGTTCAACCTCATCTAGTACTGGTTTGCCTATTTCAAGCAAAGATTCTTGTACTGATATTGTCAACAATGCTTTTTTGATCTCCACGTCTCCTGCATCTAACATACCATTTCCATAATTGGTAATGACGATAAGCCTATGTTTGTAATCTTTGTGACTTACATCAGTCTCAATATTTTGCTAGCCAATAAAAATAAATTTTATTCAATTTTTGTTCCTATGATTAACATATTAAATATTATTTTTGAAGAATTATTCATTGTGTTTGTTAGATAGACAAGTATTGTACATGATCTGTTTTTTCCATCAATTTCCAGCTGAGTTTTGATAGGAATTTCCTGAAATTCTTCGTTTGGCCCAAGCATCATTTTAGAAATAAAGGGTAGAATAGACAGATCGCGTACTGTTCCTTTGATTTTGTATTCTTTGTCACTTACAAAATATAAGCCACCCCTAGAAGTTGGCTTGTTTACTGGCATCGCCGATTTGGCGATGGTGACATCCTCAAGAGAGTACCCTTTATCTTGATAGTAAAGATGGTATTCACGCTTTGTAGAATCTTTTGTTAGCCGAGATAAAATACCATCATCAAGATTCATTGTGATTTTTTGTTTGTTTGTTTTAATTGAATGTTGCTTCAAGCAAATATCATCATACTTTTTATTTCCTCATCTTATGTTTGATTCATCTTCTGGTAATAATCTAGACTGATTGTGGTTGTTGCGCACTCTCTTTTTTGTAGCTTGATTTTAGCCACAGTGGTGTAATTATTGTCGTTACTGCAACCATTATTACAATAGTAGAGTATACATTGGAGGTAAGAACTCCTGACGCTACACCAATTCCTGCCACAATCAACCCTACTTCCCCTCTTGAGATCATGCCTATTCCAACCTGCATTGACTTTCTTTTGTCTTTGAGAAACAGCATGGCTGGCAATCCACATCCGAAAAATTTTGTTGCTACCGCAATTGCTATTACTACACCACTTAGCATCAAGACCTCTGCATTAACTCCCCTAAAATCAACCTGTGCTCCGATAAATGCAAAAAACAATGGTGCGAAGATAAGTCCTAGTTTACTGATATAATGTTCGATTTTTTCAAATACTTTGCTTGATGACAAAGCCATTCCTACTGCAAATGCACCAACAATTGGCGAGAGCCCAATTATTCCAGCTAATGCGGCTGCGCCAAAAAATAATGCCGTAGCAATTGCCTCAATGCTTCCTTCAGCTTTCCACATTTTTCTTGCCACTATTCTTGGTATTATTATCAATGAACCAATCAGTAGTACTGCAAAGAAACCAAGCACTTGTACTATTACAAGAACTATGTGCACAGGGTCTATCTGTGCAATATCACCTGTCCCAGTACCAAGCGAACTGACTACAGATAATACTGCGATTGCAAGTATATCATCAATTATGGCAGCTCCAATGATTAACCGTGCTTCTGGAGTTTGCAGTTTACCAAATTCTCGTAACACTTGAACTGAAACCGCGATACTTGTTGCTACAAGGGCAGTGGCAATAATCATGGATTGAAAGGCATCAAACCCAAACAATTCGAAAACAAAAAATCCTACAAAAAATGGTACAACCACTCCACATGTTGCAACTACAAATGATGCTTTACCACCACGAAGAAATTCTTTTGGAGTAACTTCAAGCCCAGCTATGAAGAGGATTACAATTGCGCCAATTTCTCCCAAGATTCGTAGTTCTCCATCTATTCTTATCAGTGGCTGACCATCAAAAAGGAAAAGGGAACCAAGAGCAAATGGACCCACTATCATACCTGCCAAGAGTTCACCCAATACTATTGGTAGTTTTAATCTATGAAAAAGTTCAGCCATAAGTTTGGCTGCAAAAAGCAAAATTCCTACGCCAATTATTGTTTGAATAAAATGTGATTCAATTGCCATTCAGACTTCACATAATCAAAAGATGAGGATACCCAATATAAGTTGGGTCAAAGATACAAAACTAGATTGAGAATTCTTTCATAGAGTTTGTCTCAGTAGTGATAAGTAGAATAACATTAAAGTAAGTATGGGAGTTCAGCAGATTTATTGCCAAGCAGGCTATCGTTTAGTTTAGATAAAAAACTAATTTCTTTAGTGATGATAGTATCAGCTATTACTCTTATCACCATTGCAGTATTAAGCTTCAACTTTGCACAAAATACTCTCAAAGAGGGAGTAGAAAATCAACTAATAGGAGAATCAAAGATCAGAGGAGAAGCAGTCAGAACATTATTTTATACAAGAATCAAAGATGCACAAATCTTAGCTACTTCGCCCGCGATACATGATCTAGTTAATGAATTAAACAACTTGCATGATGATCCTAATTTTGATTTAAAAATTAAAGAAAAAAAACTTGATTTCTTTACGGAGGTAAAAGCGTTTCGTGAATTGGTCGGATATTCAATTGGTTTAGTAGACCTAAAAATTATTGGCAATGATGGAACTGTCTATTTTTCTTTAGGCAGAATTGAAAATCCTAATTTATTAAAAAACCCTCGATTTGTTCGCGGATTAACTCAGCCTTTTGTAGAATTAGAACCAACTTCTCAAGGTGAGCGTGTGATGGTTATAGTTACGCCTATTTTTGGAACAGAAGGCAAGGAGCCAATCGGAGTTTTAATTGCAGACACAAGTACTGTGGAACTTGACAAGATTCTGTTGACCAGAAGCGGATTAGGTGACACTGGCGAGGTGTATCTTGTAAATAAAGATCGTGTGATGATTTCAGAATCACGATTTGTAAAAGATGCTGCATTTCATCAGACAGTAAATACTCTACCAGTATCAACCTGTTTTGATCTAGGTGACAGCATTGGAGGCGTATACAATGATTATAGAGGAATCTCAATCTATAGCCACTCGTATTGCGCAAAAGACTTGGGATTTGTCTTGCTTGCAGAAAAAGATGAGTCTGAGATATTTGAACCTGTTTTAATTCTTCAAGACAAGATCTTGCTGGCAGGATTTGTAATAGTAGTAGTGATGGTTATACTTGCATATATCTTGTCAAAGCGTCTTTCAAGACCAATAATAAAGCTACGAGATGCGGCAAATGAGATAGCAAAAGGAAACTTTGAGATTAGAACCAACATAAAAAGAGATGATGAGATAGGGCAACTCTCCTCATCCTTTGACATAATGGCAAAAAAGATACAAGAATCATTGATTGCCATTAGACAAAGAGAAGACATCATAAAACAACAGCAGGATGTACTGTTGCAATTTTCTGATCAAAGTGAAAATTATTTTGTTTGTTTTCTTGATGTAATAGGATCTACCAAACTTACTGCCAACTTGACGGATTTGGAATCAAGTAAATTCTACAGCATATTTCTTAATTCCATGGCCATCTGGATTGGTGACCACGGTGGAATTGTTGTAAAAAACATAGGCGATGCGTTATTGTTTTACTTTCCAAAAACAAACACACGGGACAAAGATGCCATTAAAGATGCATTAGAAGGCTGCTTAAAAATTGGCGAGCTAAATACTCACATTAGTAAAAAAATGCAACAGGAAGGACTGCCAGCATTTGATTATAGAATCAGTGCAACATATGGTTCTGTAAGAGTAGCAAAAATCGCTACCTCTGCTATTGATGACATTTTTGGTTCTACTGTAAACAAATGTGCCAAGATTAACCGACTTGCACCACCAAATGGATTAGTTATAGGCGAGGCGTTATATGATATAGTAAAATCTTTTGATTCATACAGTTACCGCTTAGTAACTAACGAATCAAACAAACAAGAATACGGTGCAGTGTATGAAGTAACACGAAAATAATTTGCGATATACCCCAAGTATTAATTATATCAGATGTAAAATAAGAACATGGAATTTGTGAATGTAGAAGAGCCGGATCTGAAAAAACCAATAGTAATAGCTGCTATGCAAGATATGGGGAATGTAGGAAGCACAGCAATTGACCTTATCAATGGTAACTTGGGAACTCGTCTATTTCGTTATGTTTCATCATCGTATCCTCCCTATGTTGTTGATAAGGGTGGTTACATTGATTATTACCAAGAAAAATGGGAGTACAGATATGGTAAGGATATCATAGTCTTTGGTGGTGGCAGAGGCCAACCCGAAAACAACGAGGATCTTTACAAACTCTGTCAAGATGTCATAGATATCGCCAAAAGATATGAGGTCAGACTAGTCTACACACTAGGTGCATTTCATACAAACAATGTTTTAGGAAAAAACCCAAGAACGTTTGTTACAACAACCTCGCCTGAACTCACTGATCAAGTGAGCAAACTTGGAGTAGATATAACTCCACAACAGTCACTGATAACTGGATTTAATGGTTTGATTTTAGGATTTGCAAAATCAAACGACATACAAGGCATTGGATTGTATGGTGAGATAAACGATCCACAAATACCACAATACCGTGCTGTAAAAAGCGTACTACAAACTTTGGAAAGATTAACGTATCAAAAATTTGGAAGTTTTGATGAGCTTGATTTGATGGCAGATGCCGTAGACAATGAAGTCCGCAAGTGAAAAGAATAATTCCTACGCGGATTTTATATATAAAAAATTGTTTAATGAAAGTATGAGTATGACAGCCTGGAAATGCTACACATGCAATTTGACTTTCAAGCAAGAGTCACATGCTGCCATTCACAAAGATCTTTCAAAACACAGTGCCCAGCCAATACAGATAGCTTCGTCCTAGAAATTTCTCATCTGCTTTCATTAACACATCTCATCAATAACAAAGTAAATGATTATTTCAAATAGCTCAAATTTAGGATGAGTTGTTTTTGTCTACCGCAGCCTTTAACTGTAATAAGGCAGCCTTTGCTTCTGCCTTTGCCTTTTGGATGTCAAGTTTCAGATCAGCTCTTGCCTTAGCAATGGTAGCTTTTGTTGCTGCATTTATCTCATCCATAGACAGCACTCCCTCCTGCACAGCTAGTTTTGCGTCAGCGTTTGCCTTTTTAATCGAGAATAATAGTTCTGCTTTTGCTTTATCTACATGGGCTTTGAAATCATTCATTATTACTCTCAAATCCTTTTTGAGAATTATAGAGTCGTTTGTGCCTAATGCAGAGGTAGTATGAGAGCTTGAGCTTGTAACACCAAGCAACAAGACCATAATAGAGATACCCGATGCAGCTTTTAGATTCATTTTAAGAATCCTTCCTAAATGTAATTAAAAAATATTGTGTAGCATTAGTACTAGAAATATTGTTATATTTGTTAGATGTGTTGTCAGCATGCAAAGAAGTGGAGAGATTAAAAATGTCTAAAAATAGATTGGGGTGGATCACAATAGAGAGCAAAACTCGTTCTAAAAATATTTTACGTGCACTTGCAGATGATGATAAGAGGAATATTTTGATGAGATTGGTAAACAATCCAAAGCCAGTCAATGAAGTTTTAAGAAGTTGTAATATCCCAAAAACATCAGGATATAGAAAAATCAATTCCTTGATTAAGGAAGGTTTGATAATAATGACTAATCTTCGTCGTAATAATAGAGGAACGACCATTTATGTTTCACTGTTTTCAGATTTGAAAATCAATTTTATAAAAAAGGAACCGATAGTCAAAATACGTCCAAACAGAAATCTGAAAAAGAATCTATAGGATTACATTTATTTGAACCAGTCAAATTCTTGTCTTCTTTTTTGTACTGGCACATCCTTTATTATAGCCTTGACTACCTCGGTGTGATTATAAGTAAGATGCCTTAAGAATTTAGCAGATTCTTCTTCTTTTGTTTGTTCATCCAAGGTTAGGTCGCTCTCACTAAGCTCCTTTATCAGGGTTTTACATTCGTCACATGGTTCAAAGTCAAGATATAATTTCATTATAAATCAGTGAATGCGTTTTTGGGTAATAAGGTTATGCTTACTATAAGGTAAGCGATCTAGGAATTGGATCAGTCATAGGATTAATTGTTTTATAAAATCCGATCATGTCGCAACACGTAAAAATCTCTCTTCTATTTCAGTCCAGTTAACAGTATTCCACCATGCTTCAATATAGTCTGCGCGTCTGTTTTGATATTTCAAATAATATGCATGTTCCCAAACGTCCAAACCTAGAATTGGTACTAATCGGAGTGTCCAAGGACTCGTTTGATCAGTCATTGTCCTGAATTCTAATCTAGAATAGGTTTGATTATAAACTAGCCAGCCCCAGCCACTTCCTTGAATAGACAAACTTCTTTGGGAAAACTTTTCTTTAAATTCTTTGAAACTACCAAAATAAATTTTTATTTCATCTGCAAGCCTTCCTCCAGGTTCTCCTCCTCCGTTTGGCTTCATGCTCTCCCAAAATAGTCTATGGTTGTCAAATCCTCCACCATGAAAATTTATTGCATTTCGTACATTCTCTGGAACAGTTGTCAAGTCAGATAAGATTGATGTGATATAATTTTTGTGAGTGAGGGCGTTTATGCTTTCAAGTGCGATGTTAAGACCATCTGCATAAGCTTGATGATGTTTTGTGTGGTGTATTTGCATTGTTTTTGCATCAATGTATGGTTCCAGCGCATCGTACTTGTAATTTAGTGGAGGAACTTCATATTTTCCCATTTGATTCTGTTTACACTAATAGGTTTTAAAATAATGGCGTGACCCTCTTGCAGAATGTAGGGAGATTACCACCCAAAAATCAGCGCCATTGCGCCAGATTTATCACACGACTTCTGCGGGGTCACGCTACTTCAATCCATTACTCTGACAACAAATGTCATTGGTATTATAATGCCATCTCAAATATTTAAGATCTATCCACAAAAAATTGATCGATCAGTTGTTTTTAGAACATTTATTTCAGAACATTCTATTAGAAAGCAAAATAACATAGTGATTATCAAACATTTTTTTAATTTTTAGTGATCTACGCGAAATTTTTCATGTTTTGCCTAATCAAAGGAATTATCTTTTTTATGATGATTTCATCAGCTTTTGCTTGTGGATCAAATGAAACCAAAACCACATGTGAAAGACGCCTGTTTTCATCTGCAATCGGGATGGTTGCACGAATTAACTTTTCATAGTGTGATGTTGCAAAACTAATTTTGCCTAAAAGATACTCCCAACGCAGTCTTGTTGCTTGTCTGTTTGCAGCAGTTATTGCATATTCTGCGCGTTGGTCTGGCGAAAAAATTGCTTTGAGTCCCTTTCGTTCTGCATCAGCCTCAAGTGTACCATCCTGGTCTGCAATACCAACAAAGCGTATTGAAGGATCTTGTACAACTATTTTTTCACATAGTTCTTTGAAAAATTGCTTCATTATCTGGTAACAAACACACTGTGAATATATGTTATTTGTTAATTGAAGTAAATTATTATTGGTTTCAGAATAGTTTTTATCGCAAGCTTTTGTATTTGAAACTATGATTGCGATAATTTTAGTAAAGTTCAAAAAAAGTGCAAATGAAGTCGCTAAATACGGAAGCAGGGTTCTCAAAAATGTTCCAAAATACATCAAAATCAAAGCATCCTACTGGACAATGGGAAGATATGATGCAGTATGGATCGTAGAAGCACCAAATGAGGAAAAGCTCTTTGAGTGGTTCTTAAAAGCTGGTCGCATTGACATTGCTAAAACAGAAACAATGATTGCACTAACAAGGGAAAAGGCAATGAAAATGCTTTCTTCTGTAAAATAATTTTTTGGTAAAACGTTGAGAGTGTTTCTAACTATAATTTAAATTCAATTATAGGCGGCATCTTTTTCATAACAGAAATTTATCTCGTTAAATGAATTGTCTAGTCTTGTATTCAAACAAATACATGACTGAAGATTGGCCTACAAAACCTCCAGATTATCAAAATATCATACAGGGCTAAATCGTGGCGAAATCTCAATAAACTAGCAAGTTCTTCTGAAATAGAATCTTTGAAATATTTTGAATGCACTATATAATTATGGCTACAGCATATATCCTGATAAACTGCGACATGGGCTCAGAAGGATCAGTCATAGATGATTTAAAATCCATACCGGGAATCAAAAATGTAAATGGTGTTTTTGGTGCCTACGACATCATAGCGGAGGTACAAACACTAACTGTTGACAAGCTAAGAGAAACAATCACAATGAAAATTCGAAAAATAGCAGGCGTACGAACAACTCTAACCTTGATGACGGTGGAATATTAAAGAAATTTTAGACATTCGGACGTAGCTTTACAATAGAAATTCTGAACATGTCTAAGAGAACGATTTTTGTCTTCTCTTCTGCAAGTTTGAATATAGATAGTTATTTGTAAAGTACAAAGGCAGTGAATGAAATTATAAGAAAATCTTCATATTTGCGGTTAGAGCATCCTACAAGAAAGATCTTCTTCTTGTTTAATTATTTTCCAAGACGTAACGTAATCGGATTATTGCATTTTTGATATCTGTTGCTATTTGTTGATATGTTGATACGGTATTGTTATCAATTAAAAGATCATGTTGTGGTTTCCAGTCAGATGTAATCAACACTTTGGCAAATGATTGGTGTCCACCTGTTTGTTCTTTTGATTTTTTTGGAGTATAGTGTGACACTGTGATTATTTTTTCTTTTAAAAGGGATTTCATCATCAATTCTTTTAGTTTTGAATCAGAATCAAGTGCAGATATTACATCGTCGTGTACAAGTCCTGGTGGGAGAGTAGTTAGCTTACCAAATCCATTCCAGACAAAATCTTCTATTTTAGAATGAAATTTCCCCTTTAGAACTTTGCTTATTGTTCCTATGTTTAGTGGTCCAATTTTAATTGTTGGTGGAAGCGATAAAAAAAATCTGATCTTCCACATTGTGTACTCGTGCAATCCAAGACCATATGTACTTCCTGGAGAAAATCCACTTTCTTCTAGCATCTTTCTTTTTAGTACATCAAGATATGTGATGTGTCCATCCCTTACCCGCATTGCACCCATACTTGCTATTCCTTCAGTTGGTCCAGTAAGCTGAATTCTTGGATAATCGTATTCAAAGTCCATCGTACCTGGTTCTAAAAGTTCAGCGTCCATTCCCGTAGAAGCCAAATGCTTTTGTAATTTTAGAACAAAACTATCGTGTAACACTAACACACAATATACTACAAGGTATGATGATATAAAATTTTTATATAAAAGACAGTTTTTGATTTATTTTTATTGTTAATTTCGTTAAATCAATTTTTAATATATTATTTATAATTTATTTATCAAAAATACACTTCATATACTGTGATAATTCTGAGATTGTTTTAACAAGCATGAAATTAATTAAAACTGCCAACAATTCTTATTAGATTTTCAACAGTAATCACAGACAATGACAGTTGATGTCATCCAGACCATTGGTAAGATAGGCAAATGGTCTGTTAACAGAGCAATAGGAAGAAGACGACCACTAATTGCGGTTTTTAGCATAACACATTATTGTAATTTTTTTTGTCCGATGTGTCCTTTTGGAGACTCTGACAAAGAAAGACAGTTAAAGATTGCGAAAAAAGACGATCTTACCACAGACCAGTGGAAACTAATCTTTGACAAGGTTTCAAAATATTGCGTTTGGTCAATCATCGAAGGTGGCGAACCAACAAGTAGACCAGATTTTATGGAATTGGTTCGCTATCTATACAGTTTGAAACTTCCAATTACCTTAATTACAAATTGTTCGCTTTTGCATACAGTTGATCTTGATGAACTAAAAAAATACATCCAGTTTATCACTTGTAGTATAGATTCCGTGTTTGAAGAATCTTACTGTAAGGTTCGTGGCGTTGCTCCACAAATGTATCACAAAGTTATGGAAAATCTTGAGTTGTTAAACCAGCACAACGTTCCACATTACTTTAACAGCGTAATTACAAAATACAATTCGGAAGAATTTATCAATCAGAAATATTTTGAGCGAGTAAGGGAACTTGGAGTAAACTCTGTATCACTAACCTTTGTTGAAGACAGATCAGACGTAAATTATTCATTATTACCAGATAGACCGACGATAATCAAAGTTTGCCAGAGCATTCTCGAACATATTAAGAGTCGTAAGTATCCTCAGATAATGATTCCTCCCCAATACTTTGAACAAATAATCAAGCATGGAAGAGGCATATTTGACGAGTGTGGGGTTTGGAAGAGCATCTTTGTGAATGGAAATGGTACTGTAATGGTGCCCTGTTGGAAGTATACCAGTCCTGAAAACTCGTATAGTTTACTTGAAAAAAGCATACCCGACATATGGAATGCTTCACAGTGGGAGATAACTAAGACATGTCATGACTGTGAGGTACTTGGCTGTGTTTGGTACTCATCGCAACCTGTTAGTACATTTGCCCAAAACTACATGCGAGGTCTATCAAAGATGATCAGTCAGAAAAACCCAAAACTTGCTGACACAATACAAGTATAATTTTATAATTCAAAGATGTTTTGGATTAAAAGAATTCCAGTAAGTCATGTCCATGCTTTGGCATCTTTTTTCCAGACCCTAACCCCATCAACGAAGACCTGTTCATCTTCCTCAAAGACAGTATGCCATTTCCCGTTGTGAGGAAATATCTTATTCATCAGGTTTACTTTTTCATTTGTGGGAAATTTATTCAATAATGCACCCCATCTCATGTTTTGAACCTTTGGCATAATCTCATTGATATCTTTCATTTTGTTCTAAATCCTGTTTTTTGTTTGTAGGATATGATGTTTATCTTTATTGATTTTATTGTTTCGAATTTATTCTATAATCATGATTGAATGAAAAAATAATTTTAAACGTGTTTCAGCTTAAAATCTTCGTTCGCCGCGGTGTTTTGGTAGGCACTCACGACAGTATACTGGGCGTCCTTCTGTTGGTTTAAAAGGAACCTGTGTTTCTTTTTTGCAATCTGCACAAGTGGCAGGGTGCATTTGTCTGTCTTCTGACATGGTTTTTGATCATTTTCAGTCACATAAAAACTGTTAGTATTAGATACAAATTGCTAGATCTAAATCGGTAGCAAATAATATGAGATGTCTAGAATGTTTGTAATGAATTCTGAAATAACAGAGCAGGAGAAACTGGCACTTACTCCTGAATCAGGATTTAATCTGGTTGGCATAGACCCTTTTGAAATAGTTGGGAAAAAGTTGTATTTCATAGAACATTTTGATCTGTATCAAGAAGCATTAAAAGCAAAAAACGATAGAAAAAACCCTAATGAATATTTGATCCTGTACAAGGGTTCATCATAACAACATTTTTTACAAGTACAAAATGGAGAAAATCAGGCGTTCTTAATAATACTAAAAAAATACTTGCCGATAATAGTCGGGGTTGTAGCAGCGATAACTGTTATAGTGGTAGTAAATTCATCTTTCATAAACAATGAATTGCCTCTTGTGTCAAATGAAAAGATAATTGAGAACATGGAAGATTCAGAGATTCCTTCTAGCCAGATATACAAAATCAACACACAATGTGAGATGCTTTTTGCAATCACTACATCCACATATCCAAATGGAGAAGCAATACCAAGATTTAACACAACATCTCTTTTTGAAAAGTATCCTGATGAGTTTAAAGAATGGAAAGAAATACTAGCAGATCCAGAAAAAAGAAAAGTGTTTGCTCAAGATGTTCCTGACGAATTCAACCAAGTCTTGATTCCTGTGCTGATGAAAGAGTCATCGATAAATCCTGATCTCAAATCAACTGCTATGTTAATTACAGATCCTCAAGCAAATTTGAAGTTAAAACAAATCTATGATGAGAACAACTGTCAAGAATTCTTTTCCAGTCACAGCAAACCAACTCCATAAAACAAATATGATTTAGAATGTGGAAACCACGCATAAAATAAGTACAATTCAATCAAAACCAAACAATTAATGTTAGTTTTTTCAGTGTTTTGATAACTATGTTTTAGTCATTGAGCATATTCCATTTTCTTTACTATTACTGTGCCTTTCATCCATGGGTGCGGTTCACTGTGATATGAAAATGAACCCACTTTTTGAAAGACAAAACTCCACGTCTGGTTTGGTAAAATAGGACCAGAATTAAAAAATCCCTTATCACTTATTACGCTACTTGGAACATCATCAAGATTTTTCCATATAACAGTATTGTTTTTGCCCAAAACAACTTTGATTACTGGTGGCAGATAACATTTTCCGCAATCAGGATTTGAAGCACCTTTTGGGATTATAACACCGACCTTGTCTTCTGGATTGCCGATATAATCATAATTTGTATCAAATGGTCTTTGAGTGTAAATCAAGATGCCACCTACTGCTATTGCAATTATTGTTGCAACAATTATTTTGGAATAGTGCACTGCTTAGTTATTCCTTTTGATGTTGCGTAGTATGTGTATGTTAAAATTCCTATGGCAATCAATCTGAGCGGAATTTCGTAATTATTCAAAAATGTAGTAGCTGTACTTCCAATTACACCAAATGTTGATATGATTGCAAAACCAGTAGAGCTGCAACTGCACACTCCTGCACTTGCACCAATTATTGGTCCCACGAAGCTGCCACTTAGCTGTTTTGTGTGCAATGTTTTAACTCTGAAAATGCTCATACTGACTACTAGGCCAGATAATGCAGAAACTATAACAATTAGAGTAAAACCTACAACGTCTTCACTTGAGACATAAAAAGTGGCAATTGGTTGAAGGAAGACATATTCAGATATAATAGAAAGCATCACTAATAGTCCTACAAATATTGTAATAGACAATATAATATACGATTTATTTGAAAAAACGAGTTTTAGAGCTTGACTTTGCATTCTAATCAATATTTTTTATTCTATGGAGTATAAACTGTTTGTCTTGATTTGTATGGAATTAAGAGCCTAATTCACCTACATTCACAGTCTTGTTCCCCACAATGACACGTAACCTCAAATGAAAATACTGAACTTGTAGAAGAAAATCCATCTGTTACATCTACGAAGACCAATAGAGTTTCTGCTTCTGCGTTTTTATCAATCTCCCATGAAATGACATACTTGCCATTTGAATCTGTATTTCCATTGAAATGTTCGAAAATATTTTCTCCATAATCCTCAACTTGAACTAATACAATAACGTCAGTGATTGGTTCTTGTCCATCAGTAACAGTAATTATTACATCTTGCATCGTGCCACGTCTAACCTGTGATTTTCCTTCAACATCGACATGGAGTGTTTGTGAATCTACTGTTTCTGAATCATATTCCATATGAAGTATTTTTTTGTTAATCAAGTATTGTAGTCCTAACACAAAATCACTATCAGATACTTTGCCATCTGCCCACCAGCCGGCGTTGTTTTTGAACCAGAGAGGAATTTTTGTCATACTTTCCTTTACATAAAAATAGGATATCGGGATTGCATAATCATTGTATGTTCCAGTAACCTTGTACATTCCTATTGGAAAATCATGATATAAAATTAACGTAGTTCGATAGACGCCAGTCTCAAGAACAGCAGCTTTTGATTCGATAGTTTTTCCATCCGGTCTTATTATTGTTAAAAAGACATTATTAGTTTTTTTCAAGTCACCCGTTATTCCAGATATTGTAACAAATGATGTCTGTCCATATTTTGGTAAGAAATACACATGTTCTGAAGATTCTAACGAAGGTGCTTGAATTACTTTACTCTTGATCAAATATTGAATCGATTGAATAAATCTACTATCATCAATTTTTTGTTCTGACCAAAGTCTAGCCGTGTCTTTTATCCATTTGGAAATTGGAATAGTTTCACTGTATGTGTAATGAATTCCAGTCATTACTAGAAAGAATCCAATCAGAATTGCTAAAGATTTCATCTATATAAATAACAATTAAGATTTAATCTAGTTTCGGTTTTTAGCTAAATCCTGCACCAAATTTATCACCGTCTTGCAAAGGATCAATGGAATCAGTATTTTTTAATTTTAAATACAAAAAAGATTCATTTACTAGTTGTTCTGCTGACTCGCCTGTGATCTTAAAATTGGTTTTTACAAAATCATAATATCTTTGTAGTTTCATTGGATTTTGCTCATCAAGTGAAGTTTTATCATCAAGAATCAATAATGCAATTTTTTCAATTTGAGAATCATGCTCATAATCACTCATGGTTATACGTTATAATTCAACCTTTTAAGGAATTGCAATATTTGTCCGTGAACTCATAAAATCATTATCGGCAATGATATTTTACCATTTTATTTATATCATAATTAAAATTCTAAAAAGTAATGAAAAGAATTGAAGCTTTTGTTCAGAGTGATAAAACAAGTTTAGTAGTTGATGCAATAACAAAAGCTGGTGTAAAAGGTCTAACAGTATTTTCTGGAAGAGGTCAAGGCAGGGGAAAAAGACCAATGGTTGAGAGTTCACGGGGAACAACAAGACATGTTGCTGAATACAATGAGATAGACTCGATTGTCACAGTAGTTGAGGATTCTAGTGTTGATCCAGTTATAACTGCGATAGTTAATGCTGCTGGAACGGGTTCTAAGGAAGACGGCAAGATCTTTGTTTCAACAGTGGATGATGTGATAGACATAGGCAGTAAACAAAAAGGTTCTATAGCACTGTAATATCTCGTATAGATCTTTTAATTTTATATTATTTCAGTTTATGATTACAGATTTTATGTTAACAAATTCTTTTAGACCATAATTTGATAACTCTCTTCCGATTCCAGAGTTTTTGATTCCACCAAAAGGCATTCTTGGATCTGATATTACCATAGAATTTACAAATACCATTCCTGCCTCAATGTCTTTTGCAAGGTTATTTTCTCTTGCAAAACTTTCTGACCATATACTAGCACCAAGACCAAACTCGGTATCATTTGCAAATCTTATAGCTTCAACATGATCTTTTGCTGATAGTATTGGTGCAACTGGGCCAAATACTTCCTCTCTTGAAATTGCCATGTCTGGTTTTACATTGGATATCACTGTTGGGTTAAAGTAGAATCCTGTTCTATTTGGGACGTCTCCACCCATCAAAACTCTGGCCCCTTTAAGGACGGATCTTCCTATTTGACTTACAATTACGTTGCGTGAATCATCACGTACAAGAGGACCTATTGTAGTTTTTGGATTTAGTGGGTCTCCAATTACTTGCGTTTGCACATTTTCTATGTATTTTTTTGTAAACTCTTCAACAACGCTTTGTTCAACGATGAATCTTTTTGCAGCAATACAACTTTGACCGTTATTTAGAAATCTTGATGATACACCCACTTTAGCTGCTTTCTCAATATCAGCATCCTTTAACACAACAAACGGATCACTTCCGCCCAGTTCTAAAATGAATTTGTGCAAGTTTTTGCTTGCAATTTCTGCTACCCTGATTCCAGCTTTTGTGCTACCAGTAATGGATACAGCGTCTACATTTGCTTTTGCTAATGCTTCTCCGGTAAGATAATTTCCCGTGATATGTCGGAATACACCTTTTGGAAATCCAACATCTTCCAAAGCTTGTTGAATTGTATTTCCAGCTTCAATACAAACGCTAGAATGTTTTAGCACTACAGTATTTCCTGCAAGCAAAGCAGGAAGACAAAATCTAAGGACTTGCCAAAATGGAAAGTTCCATGGCATTATGCACCCTATAACACCAAGAGGATCAAATTGTACATAGCTGTCTTTGGCATCAGTTTGTATTCTTTCACGTTCTAGAAATTTTTTACCATTATCCGCATAATAATTACAAACCCAGCTACATTTTTCAACTTCTTTGAGCGATTCTGAAATTGGTTTTCCCATCTCGTTTGTAATCAAAGTAGCATATTCCATCTTTCTTTGTAAAAGCACACTTGATAGATTATGTAAAAGTTTAGCACGCTCTGAGATGTCAAACTTTTTCCAGATCTTTTCATAAATCATTCTGGAATGGTTTACTTCTTCGTTTACTTGATGTTCAGAAATTGCTTCGTATTCACCAATGATTTGTTCGGTTGCAGGATTAATTGTTTGAATTTTCAACATTTTATCTGTTTATCCTGTAGATATAAGCTTTGACATTTGAAACCAATGGTTGGTAACTATTACCAATAGCTATATATACCCAGACCATTATATGGCATCTATGAGCAAAACAACAAGCCCAAATTCTAAGGACATTTTTGATGTCTACAGAGGTAGCTTTGAAAAGATCAAAGGTCATGTGGAAAAAGTAACACCACAATATCTTCAATCGTTTTCTAACCTACAACAAGAATACTTTGGAATATGGACGAATTTTGTCAACTCCGCATTGGCTACACAACAGCAATATGCCAACAAGATGGGTATAAACACAAACACAACAGAGCCAGTCACTAGAGTTGTACAAGATTCAACAGATGAAATCATCAAAGCATTTGATGTACAAAACAAAATTGTACAGACTGCGCTTGATGCAACAAAACAAAATCTTAGGACAATAAACGAGAATGCAACTGCATTTGCTGAGTTAAATCACAATATCTTTAACTCATGGTTGTCCACTTGGACTAAAAACTAAGATTTTTTCCTTTTTTATTTATTTTAATATAATCACATTATTGTATATTATGAAAAAACTTAGATTTTCAGCTAAATGCGATCTATTTTAATCATGAAAAACATTTTAATTAAGCAGAAATTGGCTAACAGAACATGAATGATTCAAGAACAGGATTGAATCAAGATGTAATAAATTCAGTAAAAGTAACCTGTTCCAAAATTCTAGAGCTGGACAAAAATATACGATTTGTGGGACGAATAAAGGATAGGAAATTACTTTCCTTTGTAAGGCGGAATGATTCAAAACCATTTCTTAGTGAAGAACTTGCCAATCTCTCTCATTATCAGATCTCAGTAAAGGCAAACATGGAAAGAATGTTTGATGAGGCACTTGGAAATACGAATTGGATGATAACATCAAAAGACAAAGTAAAGTTGATTACAGTTTTTTTGGATGATGGTCTCCTAATTTTGTCTACAGAACCTGAGGCTGATCATGATACCATTATTAGCGAAATTCAAAAAATGAATACGAGATTATAGGTTCAGTTACCTTTTCATTCAACAAATAATACTTTTTGCATGGAACAGGTCTTCTTAGACTTGATGGGTCTTACGGTTGTCTTGTAGAGATCATAAATTTGAAAATATTTTTTTATTTTCTCTTTTCTTCCTCAAATTCAAGGTTTCATGTGAAACACATTTTCTGGTAAGATTTTGATAATGATTCTCTTTTCAGTTGGTGAACGGTATGGGTAGTTATCAAAACCTAGATATCTTTTTGTTAGCTTGTCAATGTGTTCATCTGCCCCTTCTGAAGTCTGTTCCATTACCTTTCCTCTTATGGTCACCATGTTGTAGGGGTTGTTATGATCAACTATCGAAATGGCAATACGTGGATCTCTTGATAAATTTTTTTGTTTTACCCTTCCTTCTGCAGTATTTATCAGGATTGCCTTACCATCAAAATCAATCCATGTTGGAGTAATCTGGGGGGATCCATCTTTCATCAAGGTAGCTACAAAAGCAAAGTTCTTCCCTGTTAATAGTGATAAGACAGATTCATCAATTTCTCTACTGATCTGCATGTTTTTCTTTTGATACTAGATTACTTAAGTCACTCTTTTTTTGGGATTTGATTATGGGATTATTTTTTCCACATACTTTCCCATGTTTCTGTATATTTCTTTAGCATTTCAGAATATGCCTTGAATGGTTCCATGCCAGAACCTTGCCACATTTTTATCCAATCTTCATTGAACTTTACCATTGATTCCATTCCTGACATCTTTACCATGGTTTCCCACATTGTTCCAAGCTGTTTAATTGGTTCAACACCTGCTTGTTTCCAAGCCTCTTGCCAAGTTTCAGTGATTTTTTTTAACAATTCAGCATCTGCACCAAGTGTTTTTTGCCAAACCTCACTGTACTTTACCATGGCTTCATTTCCAGCTTTTGTCCACAATTCATAGACGTGCTTCCATTTGTTAAGTGCTTCAAGATATTCCTGCCAGAGTGTTTCCCAGCCTTCAGGTTTTTTCTTTGACATAATATATCATCTTACACTTAGATGATAAGCCTTTTGAACTTAATCTGATCTACAAGTTAATCTGGTAGAATAATATTCATTAATGTAGTGCAAGATAATCAGAATAATTTAGATTTTGATACATTATGTGAAAAAGTTTTCCAATTAGACGATAAGATCCGGTCTGTCAGAGCAATAAACAATAAGGGAAAACTTGTGGCAGGCGGAATGAGAAAAGGTCTTACAGCACTTGAAGATTCTAAAAAAGATGAGATGTTGTTCATGGAGCTTTCACTAAGAGTGAGAATGCGTCACGAATTTGATGCAGAGTTTGGTCCAGTTGAATTTTCACTTTCCTATCGAGGTAAGATAATACTCATGAGCTTTCCAATGGATCCAAATGTACTTTTTGTAACTACGGAACGACAAATAGATCTAAATAGGATTCCCTTTAAGATTTTAGAATTAACTAGAAAATAATTCCAAAATATTTAGTCATCTTATGTATTATGGCATTCCTTCAGGCGCATGTAATGCATCTTGTTTTAGCTTTAGTGCTTTTTCAATTATTTTATCATGGTCTGCATTTGCTTCGGTAGTAATGTAAAGAAAATGTTCGTCATCAAGTGGCATGGTAATTCGTTTTATTTTTTCATAAACTGCCAAGACGTATTTCCCTTTTCCAATCTTGTTTGAATATTCGTTTCTAGATTTCCATGCATTGATAGCTTGATCGAGTGCCTTTTGATTTTCTTCTGGAGAAAGAAGGTTAGTTATGCCCTCACGATGAGCACTATATAATATGATACCATTAACATCGAAAATTGTAGCAAATCTAACTTTAGAATCTATTCTCATGATGTTTTGGTGCAGCGACTTGTAATCCGTATCATATTATGTAATATGTAAAAGGATAAAGTTTACTTTGAAAAATAAGTTAAAGTGATATTAAGCAAACAAAACCAGATTCATGTACTCAACCAGATCATGTTTTTATACATTATATCCAATTAATTTCATAATGAAAAGAATTGACATTTTAATACCTGGTGACAAATTAAGAGAAGTTAGTGAAGCAATCAAAAAATCAGGCGCAGGGGGGTTTTTGGTTGTCTCTGGGAAAGGGCAGGGAAAAGGGGATAGACCATCAGTTGGAGGCGGAAGAGGAACCGCAAGATATGTGGCAGAGTACAATTCAATAGAATCTGTCATGACCATAGTTGATGATTCAAAGGCAAATGCTGTTGTTAATGCAGTTCTTGAAGCTACGTCAACAGGTAGTAAAGGCGATGGCAAGATATTTGTGACCACCGTAGATGATGCCTTTGATATAGGAAGCAAGCAGAAGGGAGTTTCTGCCATCTAGGAAAATCCTGTTTTAATTTTTTAACATATCATTATTAGCTACTTCTTTTATTGATTTTCTACTCTTTTAGGAAACGCCCATACCCAATTACACCATTTTCATTTACATCCCATTTTGGTGGTATGATGTACAAGAACCCATCCTTGTCAGCTTCTAAATCAAGAGAAGGAAGAACGTTTGAAGGTGAGGTCTGTTTTGCTGCAGGTCCATCAGTTGCTTTTCCACTAAGAGGATCATATGTACTTGCATGACATGGACATTCTCCTCTGTTTCGAGGTATTGAAGGATCTGTTGTTGGGTGATATTTCCATAAACACCATAGATGCACACATACCATGCTATACAAACGAAATGCAGATACATCGTTTATTGAACCTCCAAGTTCTGCAGGAAGTCTGATTAGATTCCACTTTCGAAATGATTCTTCATCTAAAACTCTGTCACCAGTGCTTGGATAGGTAACTGCGTCTGCGTAATTTACTGGAAACGTGTTAACATTTGCGTGCGTTCCATCGGGTAAAATCACTTTGGCTTTTTGTAAAATTGAAACACTTTCAGGGTTTGGCATGAATTTCCCCCACGGGATAAATGGCGTGAATGAAATTGCAACTCCGACAGTTGTTAATAATTTTAAAAAATCACGTCTTGACAAGGTTTTGTGTACAGAACCCTGTTCTGACATGTGTTAACTGTAGCCTATCTATCCTATTAATTTTAGGTACAAATTCTCCCTTTCTTTTAAGTATGGTAAAACAGTAAGTAGTATATGAAAAAATTACTTTTCACTATCACAGGTATAATCATATCAGCAATGCTAGTTGGCACAATACCGATTGCAGCTGCTCAAAACTCAACAAATACTACACTTCCAAACTGGATTAAAAAAAATGCAAAATGGTGGTCAGAAGGTTCTGTAGAAGACAGGGATTTTGTACAAGGGATTCAGTATCTCATACAAAAGGGAATAATGAAAATACCACAAACCAAGTCCTCGGACTCTCAGTCAGAAGAAAAAATTCCACAGTGGGTAAAAAATAATGCAGGATGGTGGGCAGATGGTAAGATATCAGATGGTGATTTTGTTTCAGGAATACAGTATTTGATCAGCAAGGGAATAATGAAAGTAAATCCACCTCCAGTAGCAAGTAAAAAGCAACCTGGAGGTTATTATTAAAACTGCAACTATGGTAGTTCAAAATTGCTCACATCTGATATGCGGTAATTTAAAATGATCTTATGATAGTTCGTTATCAATGACTTGTTGGAACGCGGAATATGGTTTAGCTCCTATCAGTATTACGTATCCATCCTTGTCATTTCCTATGAAAAATGCAGGGGTTCCTGTGACGCCATAATTTGCTCCATTCTGAAAATCTTCGTTTATCTCATCCGAATATTTTGTAGAGGTAAAGCAAGAGTCAAAATTCTCAGAGTTTAATCCCAATTCAGTTGCATATTGTTTGAATGTATTTGCTGCATCATTTGCACTAAGACGCGCCCATTGAGTTTGACCCTCAAATAACCTATCATGATACTGCCAGAACATGTTCTGATCATCTGCACATTCTGCAGCAATTGATGCCGCTTTTGCATTTGCATGAATGCTTTCTATAGGAAAATCTCTAAAGACTAGTTTTACCTTTCCTGAATCTATATAATCTTGTTGTATTTGCGGTAGGGTTTGAGCAAAGAACCTAGCACAGAAAGGACATTGGAAATCAGAAAACTCTACGATTGTTACAGGAGCATTTGGATTTCCCTTTACTGGATCATCAGATAATGAAACGAAAATTCTTGTCTGTTCTGTCGGTGGCGCCTGAGTTGGCTGCGGCGTGATATTGGGCTGCGGGCTTTGTTGTATTACAAGTGGTTCTACGGTTTGGCTTCCAAGAGTGTAACCAGTAAAGAATGCTACGACAATTAGTGCGGATGTTATTCCAATGATAAGTTTATTGTAAGTTGATTTTTTCACTGTTATATGTTCTTGTCCAGTTCTTTTTTCTAGTTCAGATATTGTTTCTGGTTCAGATTTTTTTTCTGGTCCAGATACCTCCTCTGGATTTGATTTATTTTGGTTATCATCTGACATTTTATCACTAGTTTATTATTTTGATAATTTGTTTGCTACATTTAAGTTAACCTTGTCATTTAAACACATATAACTTTGGAACATTTCTCTTTCTAATTTCCAAATTTTGGAAATGAGTATTCTAAATGATTCTACAATTTTGTATTCTATAGACTGTTGTAAGGCACCAGTCAGGAAACCTCATTCATATCTACTGTTATCAATGCAATCACATTTGTATTAAAAATATGCGTCGAAGTTGTTAGTGGTGGCGTATCAAAAAATTGTATGATAAAATTAGTTGAGAACTACTAATCACGTAAAACTTGGTTATGTAAATATGATAAAATACATGATCTTGTTTATCCATAGTTGTTACTCGATATAATTATGGAACACAGGATCATATTTGTCACAGCTGCGCTTATAACAATTTCTGGAATTAATTTTATACCATCATCGGTATTTGCTCAAGACTTTGCAATGGATTCCATGCAACAACAAATGCAAAAAACAGTACAAGGTTCAGAAGACACCGCTACGAATATGGTTAACAAAGTTCAAGATTCGTCAACTGAAGCTGCAAAATTTTCAGGATGCCTTATAGCCACTGCATCATTTGGATCAGAGCTATCTCCGCAAGTTCAAATGTTAAGGGAAACGCGAGACAACATACTATTTCAAACTAGGTCAGGCACCACATTTATGGCTGCTTTTAATCAATTTTATTATACTTTTAGTCCCACCGTGGCAGAGTGGGAAAGACAAAATGCCATCTTTAAAGAAATTGTAAAAACAACGATTACACCACTAATTGCAACACTCTCAATTCTTAGCTATCTAAACATTGATTCTGAAATTGAAATGATTGGTTATGGAGTTGGTGTGATTTTTCTTAATATTGGAATATATTTTGTATTTCCAGCATTTGTTGCCATACAATTAAAATCTCATGTTGTTACAAGAAAAAAGAATCACATTGACAAAATGTTGGAGTGATTTCATATCCAATATAATTACAAATATATTAATTCAAAAAGACATACAATATATTAAATTCCATAAGAGACAAATTCTGCTTGAGTAGATATGCTGGACCAAACAAAAAACAAGACTAGTAGCAAGCAGGAAATAGTTGAGACACTGATAGTCTTTGCTGTCATGACAGGACTCTTGCTTCCTGTTAGATTGTTATTTTACACCTATGTTTCTACACATTGGTTTGGTTCTTTTGGATTAGTCTCTGCAATATCGGTTCTCATGGTAGTGCTTGTCAAAAAGCATAAGCTTGGAAGGTTTGGTCAAATGTTTGAAAATCAGATGCGCAAAGTTCAACGTGGCAAGAGGAAGATATTGGCCTATGGGCAAGCCACGTTGATGCTGTTATTACTTGGGGGAACGATTGTTGCAATTGAGCTTGGAAACTCAACTTATTTAGATATCAAAACACAGTTATTGCAACAGCTAGAAGGCATCGATAATCCACAAAAAATGCTTGCAGAATCAAAGAAGATGACAGCGCAGGATTGGGCTGCTGGCTTTGCAGGCTTTGTGCTTGCAATATTTTTGGCATTTCCTCAGATATCTGCACTTTTAGCAATCCTAAATGAAATGTATGATGGATGGTTATTGCATTTTTACACTGTGGCGCTGGTTGAAACACTTGAAATGACAGGCATTCTGATCTTTTATCGGTTCACGCTTTATAGAGAGCAGAATAAGAAAATAGGTTAGAAAACAAGTTTTCCATGATGTCTGTTAGAATTTAATTTTAGAAGTTTATGAAAAAATTAAACTGATATTGCACAGTTAATTTAATACAAGATTTTCATAATATCACACAATATGCTACAATTCTTCCGATGCAACTCTTCCCAGATATGGGAAATGTAAGAATCCTTTTATCCTTTCAAAAAAAATTAGATAGCATCAACATGGTTACTGTTGATATTGTGGAAAGTAATGGTAATTCAGCAAAGAAAATGCTGGTCCAATTTCAATTTAAAAATGCTGAAAGAGAAATCATCGAATGGTTAACCGAAACTCAGTACAAGAATCTAAAATCACTACCTCTTATCGAATATTGTAAGATAATTCCTCATCCTGATTTATTTTTAGAAAATACAAAAAATTAACACTAAAAAAGTTGAATTCCATGTGCGCGCCTATGTGCAAATAATTCCTCATCAGCTGCCACATAACCACAAATTTCACAAGTCGAGAGACCAAAATTTCTAATCGATGTTAATTTTGCCAAGACCATGGTTTCCGAATCTGCCTGCAGTATGTCATATCCTGATTTGCCAGCCTGTTTGATAAATGATTTGAGAATATTTTTAACATTCCTTTCATTTATTATCACAAGAGAATTATCCTGTCTTGCATCATGACCTAAACTGATTAAGTATTTTACAAGATTACTTGCAATTTCTTCATCGTCTGCACAATCAATTACTGTCATAATGTGTTGCGCATGATTACATAGAATATGTCTTTCCAATGAGCTAACAAGAAACGAGTATTGTGTTTTTACCTTGGGTTTGTTAGATGTGTATGTATTTATAGAATTATTTCTGCCATTTCTGATTGAATTCATCCCATATTCCATCCATAATTGCAGATCCAATATCATTGTCTGATATCATAATTTTCATCTCGTGATGAGTTGTTACATCTTTTAATACCTGGCCAGTTCTGTTTCCATAACCAGGATGCTCAGAGTCAAACTCTACTTGTATCACGTAAAGTGGAGATTTTGATTGAATCACGCTTACTAAATTTACATCGAGGCTTTCGGGTATTCCGTCAAAAACAAAAGTAGGATGCGTTATTGCAAATTCTTGCGCCTTTTGAATTGCTTTTATCATTTCATCATTCTCGTATGTATTAACTAAAGTGAGTGGATCTCTTTTCTCTGGAATAAAAATTAATTTTTGAATGTTTTCGAATTCAGACTGTTGATTTCTTTCCTTGGAATGGATTGACACGCTAGAGCCTGCGCGTTCCCCTGTAAGAAAAGACACTGTCTGTTTTTTTCCACTTGGATCAATGTTCAATCGTAAGACATCTCCTATATCAGGACTGTCTGTGTTTTTTGTATCATAGACAATACCACTTATGCAAATCGTGGGCATTGCGTCATAACAATGTGCAGAAATGGACACATTCATTCTTACGATTACCATGCTATGTAGCGTATTACGAATGATTGTAATTTTATCTTCATTACCTAGAATTCTTATATTCTGGTTTGCAAAAGGGCCGGTCTCATCTGCCAATCCCTTTACATAAAAGCGATCATATGCTGGCTGGGCAAGCGATTGTGGCATAAACGAAGATACAAAAATTATTGCAAGAGCTAAACCAAATTGTCTTCCTTTTGATATCACTATGAGGTTTTTGTAAAAATGAATTAAAAGTATCGCGTAGAATTTCTATGTAACACTTTAATATTATAATACCATGGTCTTAAAGAATAACTTGAGAACATAAATACTACTGCAAGATTACTAAACCATGTTAAAATTCAAATGCAGTTCAGTAGGATTTGACTGTGGTTTTGTTGCAAAAGGCAAGACAGAAGAAGAAATTTTGGCGCAATGCGCAGAACATGCAATGAAAGATCATAACATGAAACCAGAGGACATTACTCCTGAATTAAAAGGCAAGATTAAATCAAATATTCACAAGTCTTGGTTTTAGAGGAAAGCAAATTTATCAACAATCTATAAACGCATTAGTAATTTACCATACATCAAAACCAGGATTTTTCTATTTTTTATATCTAAACATAGGGATATGCCTAATTAAAATCAGTAATTTTTGCTTGGAAAACACGATCTGTCCATAACAGATTATTGTAGCTGTCCTGAAAAAATTATTTGTAAAGTAGAAAAGCTGCGTAATTTTTTTATAAGATAAAATTTGTATTTGTCGTTATAAGATATAATGTATGTCATAGGAGCTAAAAAGAAGCCAAACAGAAATGAAAAGTATGAACATAGATGGAATGTTGTTTCAGATTACTGGCAATGTGAGATTTGTGGAAAAATATTTGGATTAAAATAAAGTAACACATCATTTTTCTTACAACCATAACATCTTGCGAAAAGTAGCTTTTAATCGCGAAGTTTATCTTTCTCAAAGCTCGTTCATTTCCAATTGAAAACCACCTTAAAAATTCCAAAAGCTGAAAACCAATGGTTTGACATATCTGATCATGATTACGCAATAAAGACATTGCATGCTATAGGAGACGATGTTAAAAGAGAAATTCTAATCTCTTTTATCGATACTCCAAGAACAATAAATGAAGTACTCAGAATGCGTCACATATCACATACCTCAGGTTATAGGAAAGTAAAATCATTAATCGATGACGGTTTGCTTGTCTCAACAAACCTTTCAATAGAATATGGGAAACCTGTAAATAGATACAAATCAATATTCAAAAATTTTCTTATTCAGACGGAAGAAAATAAAATCATTATGAAAATTCAGCTCAACAGCATAGTAAGAGGCATGTATGACCTTCCGTCGCAATTAACGTGATAAAGATACCAAACAAAATACACCGCTAAAAAGGAGCTACAAAAATAAATGGATTTAATTCACAATTCATAATGACGCAGTCCTTTAGAATAAAGTAATTTTCTAATATTACATACTGGCCTTATTCTAATAAACTACACTTACAACACTAATGAGCTGTTATCCACAAAGATTGAAGAATCGTATTGAAGAAAGCACCCCAGAGATTTCTGAATTGGATACTTTGCAATAGAGAAACCTCGCAAAGATCATCCTTCATCAATCCTTTGCTAATCAAATACTGTATTCCAGAGAATAGACCCTTTGGGTCAATACGACTAAGATCTGTTCTAATTTGATATCAATATGGAAGTTGGGTGATCTTTTACAGTGCAGAAAGAAATGGAATTGCGCCCCACTGGTACAAATGACAGTTCAACATGCCTGAACAAATCCTGTCATATTTATCATAAAATTCTCTTGCTTGTTCTTGTGTAGCTTCAAAGATTGCCATTCCAGTTTTCTTGTCATCAAGTGGTCCTGTCCAGATGAAATTCCCTTTGGTTTGCCACTCATTGACAAGTTCAATTACATCTGGAGTAATCATGCTTAGATCAATTTCTTTCGTGTGTTCTTTGAATGAACTTACAAGTACCCAAACTTGTTTTTGTGAAATTGTTTGTGACATGATGAAACCAGAGAATTTGTTTTACTTAAATACAATCTAGATTTTATTTTCTTATTATAAGAAATTAGAACAAATTAATGTAATAGATTGTTTTCATGTTCTAGAATAATAACATGTAATCCACATTATTTTTAATAAGAATATTTTGGACATAGTATCTGTGCATTTACATGTCAGAAGAACATTTCTTCACATGCACATCTGTCAAGAGGTCACTGGAACAATCTTGATGTAAAATGTGGTTCTGACTCGTCAACCAAAGGAAGATTGTGATTGGCATGATTTTGACTTGCCAGTGACCTCTTGTTATTAATTGTAAAAAACTGTTTTTTGATCTTTTAATCATGTTTAAAATTACAAGTATAGGCAGAACAAAAAATCTGTTAGGTTTTCAAATGTTTCTCTAGAAACAACAGAGTGTTTTGCCAAGCATCTTTTGTCTCTTGTGGTGCATAGTTTGCTCCAGAGGGATTTGCAAAGGCATGACCTACATCTGGATAAATGTAGATTTCATTTTCTATGCCAAGATCATTTAATATAGATTCAAACTTGTTTACAGTTTCAGTTGTGATGGACTGGTCTTGTCCACCAAAAATTCCTAAGACAGGCCAGTGAATTACAGAAAGACGGGCTTGATCTGTAACTGGTTGGCCGTAATAAATTATAGTAGCATCAAGATCGTTTCCGCTTAATGCATAGTTTAGTGACTGCGTCCCTCCAAAGCACCAGCCTATTGTTGCTAATCTTCCAATTTCATATTTTGTTCTTAGAAGTTCTGCTACGCCTTGAATATTTGATACTCCTTTTTCAGCATCAAATGTAGTCAGTATCTCCCTTGCACCATCAGGAGTTGTAGCTACCTGGCCTCCATACAAGTCTGCTGCAAAGACAGTATATCCATGTGAAGCAAGATTTCTTGCCATGTCTTTGATGTTGTCGTTTAAACCCCACCATTCATGTATTAATATCACACCAGGAAATTTCCCAGACTCGGTTGGTCTTGCAAGGAATCCTGTTGAATTGTTGTAATTTATTGTGTCAGTTGTTATTTGATATTTCCCTAGCTCAAAAATGTCAGAATTTTTTGGTTCATCTTTGACATATTCAGGTAATACATGTACAGCCCAACCCCTTTCAATTAATTTTGCTACACTATCAGGTTTAACACAAGCTGGTTTGCCATCAGTTTTTTTCATAACTAGTTGCAGTTCAGCTGAGCACACAATCTTGTCAATTGGAATCCCACCTAGGTATTGTTTTAGAGGAGACACAACAGTGTGTGTATCTGAGACTACAAGTGTGACGACATAATCTGAAAGCGTGATCTCTTTATTGCTGTATGGATATGGTTGCACCTCAACCAGTTTTATTGTAAAACTGTCAAAGGTTTGTATTGTTTTTTCTTCTAGTGTTGACAGAACAAAGTTGCCAAGATCCTGTGAATCTTTTATAACATTGATTGAAATTTTTGCTTCACCTTGCCAGACACATAGAACGTTCGCAGGACATCTAGAATCTTCTACATTCAGAATTGTTATCTCTGTTCCATTTGAGACTTGGGCAGTATCTCCAACTTGGATCTCAAATGGAACATCAAGATTTGGATGAATTGTTTTAGACACGCTAATTGGTTCTCCAAAAACAATTTGCCCACTAGACATACTGAAGACGAGTGTAAGAACAAGTATTGGTATAATTTTCGTATTCAAATTATGTTCAAGGTATCATTTAGGGATTTCTGACGATTTAATAGAAAAGGATTTGTTATTATTTAAAGAAAAAATAATGCAACCATTCAACGTTTAAAGCTGAAATTATATAATAATTAATAACCGCCACTAGCTTTTTTCTTTTTTATTTCTTCCCGAGCCTCTTCCATCTTTTGCTTCATAATATCAATCTCTTCTTTTTTCTTGTCTTTCATCGAGTCCATTTTTTCCTTCATGGCTTCCCTTTCCTGCTTCATCTTTTCTCTGAGCTCGGCACTCTGCTCTTTCATCTTCTCCCTCATTGCTGCAACATCTTCATGCATTTCATCCCTCATCTCTTTCATTTTGGCTTTTGCTTCATTTATTGCCATTTTCATAGCACCTCTGTTCTCTTTGAACAACTCTCTAAAGGTCATTCTACTTTCCTTGTAAGATTCTCTGATATCATTTAGTTTTGCCCTGCAATCCTGTCGTATAGAATCTCTGTCTGCAAGAGATGCACTAGCAATCTTTTCTCTACAATCTTTGATCACATCTAGTGTTTCTTCCCTTTGCATCTTAAAGGTAGACATTGCTTGTTGAACATAGCTTGATACTTCTTGGCCTAGATTTTCAATTTCTGTACTGGTCTGATTGGAAGTAGCAGTGCTGGTTTGGTTTGTCATTGTGCTGGTTTGGTTTGTCATTGTGCTGGTTTGGTTTGTCATTGTGCTGGTTTGGTTTGTCATTGTGCTGGTTTGGTTTGTCATTGTGCTGGTAGCATTCATCGAACTAGTTTGATTTGTTTGCGCAAATGAAAATCCAGTCGGAACCATAAACGCTGCGGCTAAAAGCAAAATAGAAAGCACAATGCTTTGAGATCGCATGATTTTGCCATCATTTTCGCATATTTATTGATATTGTTCATCGCATGAAGGAAACGACTAGTAGATAACAAAGTAAAAAGAAAGGAGAAAGAGATCTACCGATATGTTTTTTGTTGTAGTTTTTGTAGAGTCATTTCAGCTTTTGTTATTTCTTTGCTTTTAGCGTCACTAGATTTGTCATTTTTATCTTTCATCTTTGCCAATACATCTGCTGTAAATTCAGCTGTTTGATCTTTTTTCAATTTTTCATAAGCTGGATTCCACATTTGAAGACCTTCGCATTCAAATTCAATGTTTTCCACATATGCAAATTTTGTTTTTCCCATGTAGGTCTCCTCTTTATCAAACAATGTGTCTATGTTGTAGTTCTTCACTTTGCAGTTTTCATATGAAAATATTCTGTAATTTTGATCTCCACGCGTGAATAACACATCAATGTCAAAGATCTTGAAATCGTGTTGTATGGCTTTGCCAGTTCCTAGTACGAATGCTTTATCGATTGCTTCGTAGAGCAATGGCTTGTCATTTGATATCACGCCTTGTAGTTCAACAGGGAGTAAACCCCTATTTCTATCAAAACCAGTACCTTTTGTGCTAAATGATTTGAAGCTGTCAATTACTTCTTCCCCTGCTGGAAAGTGGAATGCCGCACGAATCCCTACATTGTTTGTAGAATCCTGTGTCAAAGTACCATTTTTTGGAAGCTCAACGTATTTTAATTCTGGACGGTCCATTCTCGTATCTGCAAAGACTTGGTGTACTGCAGGCATTAGAAGAATCGATACCAAAATGGCCATTACAGTAATTCTTAGTGTTTTCATATTAAGAAATTAATTTCAAAAATACTTATCTTGGATCCATATTGATTACGTGATCAATGAGGTACTATGAAACAATATGAAACTATATAGAATGAAAAT